>CAYWDP010000036.1:4153-17535 GCA_964457045.1 uncultured Dehalococcoidia bacterium | reverse complement strand
GAACCCGACATTTGTGCAGCATCGCTAGCACTTCACCAAACGGGCTGTCGTGGGCCAAGGCATTAGGTTAACAAAAACTCATTTTGTTCAGCCTTGGCAGACTTGGCGCAGATGTTTAGAAGAACCCTGTACAACGGGTTTTTCAGCCACATTCCCATCACTCAACCCCATGGCGACGTCTAGTGACTTCTCGCAATGTTCCGGCAGAATGGCATTGAGCACATCAGCTATTGCGGTACTGCTGGTTGTCTATTAGGTACGGGACACGCGTAATCAGAAGACCTCTGATAGGGTCTTAGCTTGCGACAGTCTTCCCATTGAGGTGTAACGAGGCGAATACGGCACTTTGCCCCTCCCGGGCTGATCCAGTTTGATAGGGCTAATCTCTCGGGCCGGCTCGGCAAATTCGAGACAATATTTCCCTGTATCTTTCCAAGCGACAATTTTGTTTACAGGCGCTACGTGTGTTATGGCGGAGATAGGAGCGACTCTGTAGGCAGCGATGTGCTTTATCTGTGGTATCATGCTGCTGTGAATTCTGATGGCATACCAACGGTTCTCTCCCAGGAAGGTCTCCTGAAATCCATCTTCTCGAGCCGGGACTACTATGGTGTCCAGCTCTCCGATGTCAGCAGCTGCCTTGCCAGTTTCGGTAACTGCCTCACCTACATCTTGCAGAAACGGACTAAACCTGAAGGCCAGCTTACCGGTGCTATCTCTGTACGTGACAAACTCTATGATCTCCACGGGGAAACTGAATTGTTTTACCACTGAGTGGAGCTCTTCGGTTTCATCATCTATAATAACAACGGCTTGAAAGGGAGTTTCAAAGACTAGATAATCCAGTAAATTATCCAGGTTTCTGTACCCCTTCTCTCTAGCGTACTTTCCACAAGCTTCGAATACTTCCGGTATTTTGGATATTTCCTCGAACAAGACTGCCTTAAGCTGCCGCCCCGCCTGCCGATAGCTGTGGGAGAATTCCAATAGCTGCACCCCGATATGCTTGAATAGGTCATGCTCCGCAAGCTCGTTCTCTACGACAAACAGGCGTGGGTCGTTCCTCCTAAGGTCAAGTAGATAGGCGTCGGGAATATTGACTTTCTTTCCCTTGGTTCCAATACGGCGTTTGCAATCAAGATAAAACCGCCCTTCCCCGAAGATTAACTTGGCATTAGCCTTGATAGCCTGCTCAAAACTATCCTCGCTATCCGGAGTGACCCACTCGAATATGCCACTTGGCGTTACTATACGCGTCATTTTTGCATTCCTTAGTTAGAGGCGTCTTATGAATCTGTAATCTCGGTCTTTTCAAATATGGGGATGAGGCTCTTCAAATCTACTATTTCCACCTCTCTTTGATATCTCCGATAGAATTCCCCTATGGTCTGATACTGTCTCCCGTATTTGGTTTCGAACCTTACTTTCATCGTGTCATTCCTGGACAGAACACTGGATAAGGCGCGACCACCACGCAAGAATGAAAGTGCTTTTTCAGCACCGTTCAGAAATAGTTGCCTCCTTTTCCCGCTCGTATCCCAAAGTAAATTTAGGAAATCTTTGAACACGCTATTCTGGCGAATGGATTCGGGCCCACCTCGCCACTGAATGAACTTGAATTCGGCAACACGACGGTCCGTAACAAGATCAAACTTCTTTCCCGTGTTACCAGCACCCAGTGAAATGGAATTAATAGTCTCATTTTCTTCCAAAATATGCGGCAATGCTATAAGAATGCCAAGTGCATGGATGATCACATTTACTTGGCCTGCAGCTTTCTTAAGATTTAACGCTGCTGCGAGCGTTCCTTGAGAGACGGAGATTCGTACCAGGTAATCCTCTATGGACCCACGCCCTCCGTTCAGTTGAGGGAGTTCCCATTCAATTTGCCTGATAACGCCTGTAGGTGAATCGCCAAACGCCGTATTAATCATTTCGAGGTCATTGATAAATTCCCTCATTACTTGCCCCTCGCAGTTTGTTCAGTCGGCCACTAATCCGATTCTCGGAATTCCTCATCATACGTATCAAGATACACAACCTTTAGTCACATATTGTGAACCTTTTGCGCCTGCATGTGGCCTTCGTGGTGGACGCGCTTTACAGTTTCCCGGTGAACCCCGAGAACGGCTGTTGCCTCGATTACATTCATATGCTTGTTAATTACACGCATCGCATGCCCCACGTCTCAGTCTATCGTCAGCGCAATACTAGCACTAGGCCATAAATAAATCAACAATCTGTAATCTGCTACTGAACACTTGTCCTTGACTTCAGGTAACAATATAGCGAATTGTTCAGCAACCCCCAGAGCCGCTCAGCTGTGGTACAAAGCGTCATTGTTTTGGAACGACTTCAAGCTGGTATTGAAATAGGCCAACACTTATGCTATATGATGGTAATATGAAGAGTAAACTAATGAGTGAGCGTAAGACATACGATAAGATAAGGTCTCTGCTTGACGAAGTCCCTGGTCAGTCTGTCAAGGAACTTGCAGCAAAGCTGGGGGAGAACAGGACTCTCGTATCAGGATACCTTAGGGCGCTGGAGGATCTTGGCTATGTAACATCACGGCCGATAGGCCCTGCCAGGGTTTATTACAACGAAACAAAAGAAATGACGAACGAAACCAGGCAAATCACATGATCATGTTTCTTTGGATGAGTATATGAACTCAGGTAAGAAAGAGACAGCCACAAGAAACGTAAGACAGCAAGTCAAAGAGAGACTCCGCTGCATAGACAGTATTCTCAAGGCAGTTCACAAAACCCCTGACCTAGGCAATGTATCCGATCCCGTCGAAGAACTAGTTTTCCTCACGATAACACAGAGGACCTGAACTTCCCTTGGAAGCGGAAGCTGAGAGTGGTTATCTACACGATACTCTAGCTAGACATTTCAGGAGAGATGCAGAAAGGAGGAAATGGAATGACGCGAAATAGGGTGTTGCTAGCGACAATGGTGCTAGTGCTGGAGATGGCTAGTGTAGCTGCTTTCTCATGCGCTGGTGAGCAGGGACCTCGAGGCGAGCGGGGGCCAGCAGGACCGGCGGGGCCAGCGGGGGCAGACGGCGCAGACGGACTGTCAGCTTACCAGATTTGGCTCGGTGAAGGAAACACAGGTACAGAAGCTGATTTCCTGGCAAGCCTCTACTCCATGGGTCTGAATCTTAACGAGACACCAGGGGACCATGGCTGGTCTGGATTCACTTGCCTGGGCACTGCTGGCGAGAATTTAACTTTCGGTGAGCTTTGCTATTTCAAGTCAGACGGCAAGTGGTGGAAGACCGATGCCGATGCTGCCGCCACCACGGATGGCCACTTAGCCTTGGCCACAGCAAGCATCAGTGCCGATTCCAGCGGCACCTTCCTTCTTATTGGCTTTATCAGGGACGACACTTGGGCTTGGGCGACCATAGGAGGCAATCTCTATGTCTCCACCGACCCCGGCGCCATGACGCAAACCGAGCCCAGCGCCACGGGCGACCAGGTGAGGAAGGTTGGTGTGGCCCACACGGCTGACATTACCTGGTTCTGCCCAGATTGGACATTGCTTGAGTTGAGTTGACGGTCATGAAGAAGCGTTCACGTTCCATAATCAACAGCATTCTTGCTGTCTTGGTCATCGCCTCTATTCTTTTCTCTCTTCCTGGCTGTTTCAATGAGCGGCTAGATTCTTCAGGCAACTGTGTTTTTACTGCCCTTGATGCCACTGAGGTTCAAGCTGCCGTTGATACGATTGAAGCACAAGCCCCTATTGATGACCCGTGGCTTTCAGGTTGGGATAACAGAAAACTTAAAACTCTCAACGGCATTGGTAGCATCGCTGGGACTGTGTCCGTTGGTGATGGCGAAACAGCCGTTACGGGTTCAGGGACAGCTTTTACCGAGTGGCTTCCCAATGAGAAGATTCAGATACCGGTCACCACAGGTGATTGGTACACCATCAGTGCTATTACAGACGATACCCATTTGACCCTATCTACCGGGCATAGTGGCGGAGCCACAGATGCGTCCTATGACTGCAAGCACATCAACTATGCCGTTCGCTTGGACTTGATGTACAAGAAGTCCATCATCCCCATCAACTACCTTATGACCAAGAAATCCACTAATAACGGGTTAGTGCTGGAAGTCGGGTCAGCGGGTCAATGGGATGACTATGCAGTGGGCATCGGGAACATCAAAAAGAAGGACAGTACCTTTTATATGGTTCATGGCGGTTCGGGAGAGGCTGGCGTAGGAGGTCAATACATTACGCCCTGGCGCATTGGCGTTGCCACAGCTCCCAATCTCACTGATGGTGGAAGCTGGACTAAACAGGGTAAGCAGAATATCTCCGATGGTCTGGACATTGCGCCGGGATTCTGGGCTGTCCATCCTGGAGATGTTTACGAAGAGGATGGCATTTTCTATGTTCCTGTTTCCATGCAGAGAAGTGGCACTGATTATGGTGTCGATAACGATGCCTTTGAAATCTGGCTCTATAGCACAACGGATTTCTCCACCTGGACTGAGATTGGTTGGATAACAGACCTTCCTGATTTAGACCTAGCAAGCCTCCATCATGTCACTAACCCCAGCATAATAAAAGAAAACAGCACTTACTATATGACCATATCCGAGGATATTATCGAGGGTACTAGGGAATGGAAAATCAGGATGTTGAGTGCCCCCAGCCTCTACAATAGCATAGCCAAACATGATTCTGGCTCTCAGGAAAAGATTATCTATGGCAATAGCTGGACGAGTGAGACATTCCCTGGAACGAGCGGGGACAAAATGAGATCCATTAGGCTGAAAGCCCAAAGGGTAGGCGACCCAGCGGGGAACCTGGTGGTTGGCATCAGGGGGGTTAGCAGTGGCAAGCCTATACATGTAGACAAGACATACGGTGCTATAGATGCTACTTATGTTCCCACTGCTGGTGCGTGTCATATATCAGTAAGGGTTACTGATTACACATTGACGGATACGGATGATTATGCAGTTGTGGCAAGGGTGCCGAATGGGGATGCAGAGAACTATATCAAGCTAATCTATGATAACTCATCGGGTTATGCCGATGGGAAAAAGTTTGATAGTTCAGATGGTGGCTCAACTTGGGGTGATCCCTCCGATACGGATGACCTCATTTTTGAAGTGTTGGGAGGTTGCTGGGCAGACCAAGGGGTAGTCCTCAACCCCAGCAGCTATGATATAGCCAACTATGACTGTTCCCATACTACCTTTGATTCCAAGGTTTTCAAATACGGCGACCAATTTGTTATACCAACCTGTGCTGACTATGAGAATCATATACCACGTTATATCTACCTTTTCCATGCCGATAGTATTGGTGGCCCCTACACTCCAGTTCGCAGACCGATGGCTTACTCTGATACTGGTTTTCGTGGTCGGACTAGCTATTACATTGATGGCAATGACATAAAGTTCTACGTTGACCACTACAATGGCTCGATTAACAGCCAAGTGGTCCATTATTCCATTGACCCCAATGCAGTAGTGTCCCTTGAGAGTCACTCCAAAACAGACTTTGGCGATGTGAGGGTCACAAAGTCTGATGGGCTAACAGAACTGGACTACTGGATTGAGGATAAGATTGATTCAGAATGTGCCAGTATCTGGATTGAGTTCGATGAGTTTCCCGCTAGTGGGGGAACGAAGGACATCTATTTGTACTATGGCAATGCTGGGGCAAGCACTACTGGCAATGGTGCAAACACCTTTACCTTCTTCGATGATTTTGCCAACCTAGACAACTGGGACTTGTCTGACCCAGGTTCGGCAAGTGTTTCGGGTGGTGTGGTGACGGTTGGGGGTGAGACTGACGAGGACTATATTGCCACGAAGGCTACCTATGGTTTGGGCTATGCCTTCCGAATAAGAGCCAAGAGGGTAGGCACATCAGATATGTTGAACTTTGCCATGGTCTGGCAGGACTCAAACAACTTTTTCGACATTTATTTCAATATAGGTACATCTACTTACCGCCTACAAACTAATTACAAAATAGGTGGTTCCCCCAGTGCTGAAATAGAGATAACCAAGGCGGGCAATGATGACCATTACTGGATATTTGAATATGCCCGTGATATGGGAGCCAATTTGAGGTCATACGTTGCCAATGTGCTCGAGAGGTCGGGGTCTGGCGGGTTTACTGGTGCAGCAACCTATAGATTGAGAACATGGTCAACAAACATAGCCGATAAGGTGGCTGCTGATTGTGTTGTAGTCAGGAAGTGTCTCAAGGAGGAGCCGAGTTGGGGAACAACTGGGGCTGAAGAGTCATTGAGTATAGCGAAAGTTGATGGGGTAGACAGTGGCAATATAGCTAAACTTAACGGTGTAGATGCTATAAGCATAGCAAAGTTGGACGGGATAAGATTGGGATAGGATTATGAAAAAGCGAATACCCATGTGAGACGAAGTTATGGAACGAATGCTTGTTGCAGTTTATATTAAGTCTGCTAGTAGTGTGTGTTGCCATCAGCGGCCATCAATCTGCGCCTGCTGCTGATGATGGTCTTATTAAGGGCTTGATTCGGACGGACGCAGAGGTTTCAAACGGGAAGATAGTCTTCGTTACCTACGACAGTGGCGTTTATGACGTGTTTGTGGGTACGCCCAGCGACTACAAGCTCAGGGGAAAACTAGATTTCTTTTACCTGGCGCGGAGCAAACTGGAACTCTCGAACGTCAACTTTAGGGATGAGAGAGCGATTCTGAAGTTGGCGAGCGCTTTGCTCAAGATAATAGCACCTAACTCGGCCATTATTAACGAAGAAGACCTTAAGCTAGCTATAGACTTGGCTGTCGAATATAGACAGAGGGTAGCCGATTGGTTGCACTTTCTAGCGCCCGGTGAGTTTGAGAAAAAGAAGATAGGCTATAGAATCAAAGCGTAAGGCTTGCTCGCTTGGTCAACCTGAACATTTCGTCATGTTGTGCAACGAAGAAGCTGAGGAGCGCAGGCTGCGGACCAAGGCCGAACTAGAGGCACGCCATTGTTTCCGAGCATATATGTTGGCACTGTAGCACCATTCGTAGTGGGCATCGGGCTCGACCTTATTCGATCTGCTTGAACATTCTCCTGGGTGCTCCGCAAACAGGGCATTTCTCAGGGGCCTCTCCCTCCACCGTGTTACCACAGTACTGACAAACATAGAAGGGCTTGTCCTCCATAGTCTGGCCTTTTTCGAGCATACTAAGGGCAGCCTGGAATAGGCCGTGATGAATTCGCTCCACCTTATTTGCCATATCAAAACTGTGTCTTGCTTTCTCTGCACCTTCGGTCTCAGCCTGCTTAATAAAACCGGGATACATCTCGGTGAACTCGTGATTCTCACCGCCAATTGCTGTCAGTAGATTTTCCCTGGTTGACTTGATTCCCTGCATAACCTTGAGATGGTTTCGGGCGTGAATCGTCTCAGCCTCTGCTGCAGCACGAAACAACCGTGCTGTCTGTCTATGCCCCTCCTCGTCTGCTTTCTCAGCGAAAAATAGGTACTTCCGATTGGCCTGGCTTTCACCGGCAAAGGCAAATTCTAGATTCCCCTTGGTCTTGCTCATGATCTTCCTCCTTTAGTATTATGTGCTCTTTCTGTAGACAATTATTGGGTGATGCATGAGGTGACCTAGATGTTTCTCACCTATGCTCATCCACCTGCTTTGCCCTTTAGCTTCAGGTGTTCTTTGCGCATGCATTTATCCATGACCACAAGGAGCCCAGCTTCCTTGGCACGAGCTGCTGCTTCCTCGTTTATCACCCCCTCTTGCATCCACACCGCCTTCGCCCCTACTTTTATTGCTTCCTCCACAATGGCTGGCACCTGTTCAGAGCTACGGAAGACGTCCACCACTTCGACGGGCTCAGGAATAGAGGTCAAGTCTGGGTAGCAGATCTCACCGAGTATTTCCTTAGCCTGGGGGTTCACTGGAATAACCCTATATCCATGCTCTTTCAGATAAGACGCCACTTTAAAGCTGGGACGATCTGATTTAGGTGAAAGGCCTACCATGGCAACGGTTTGGTAGGTTTTAAGGATTTTCTCTTCTTGGTTCATTTCGTCCCCCTCCCTTCAGACGAAATCCGAATTTAAATGATGGAAATAGATAGGGGATACTGCCCTCCTCCCAACAGCAGGCTCTCCTTAACCTCACTATGGCGCAATTCACCAGGTTGAGGTGAATAATCAGCCATTTTGTATAGCTTCCTCCTACTTGCTACTTGCCCAGCCTTGCCAGTTGCGCCATAACTTGGTTTTGTGTTGACCCGTCAATACGTATAACTTTCCTTTTGCCGGTCATACCTTTTTCAATAATCAGGTTGCTCTTGCTTATCCCCAAAATATCGCTGAGGAATTTGATCAACTCCTGGTTAGCTTTACCCTTTATTGGGAGTGCAGCAATCCTTACGTGCAATACCCTGTCTTTGAAGCGTAGTACCTTGTTCTGACTCGCCTTAGGTTGAACTCGAACCACGATTCTCGCTTGTTCTTCTTCCACCATAACACCACCTATTCTATCACCTCGTGAGGACACAATTCATCAATTGCTTGCCGCTTAGTATTAGGCTCATGCCCCATGATTATGGTTAATGTTTTAGCGGATGCTGGCGCTAGATGTTCGGCGGTTTGCCGACATTTTGTCTTGGCACTCTCCTAAGAAGAACGACTTCCCTATAAGAGGCTCCCTAGTTCTCTAAGCTTGTAGGTAGAGTCGTGCCACCCATGTACCATTAGGCCCATAAAATTGACCCTATCTGGTCAATTACACATGCGTAAGCCCAGTTCCTGTCTCTAAATCTGAATATCCAAGCTAAGAGATTGTTTATTAATTCAAATTTTTGTATCTGGCGCTCATTTTACCTCAGATACAAAATGGAGCGTTACTAAACAATCTCAAGCTAATAGATTTGACAAAGACTCACAATTTGACTAAAATAAGCAAATTTGAATATGGGGAGAAAAAGGCAACCCTGCTGAAGGGAACATGAGGAAACAATCTGTTTTTTTGGGACAAACACAAATTGAGCCGCTCATCAGCCAGCTTGCCGAGCGCTTGAGCCGCCAGGGATATGAGGTGGTGCAGAATGCCACTATCAAGGGCGAATCCGGCACTGAGCACGCTTTTGACATCCTGGCACGCCAAAATCATGGTTTTGTGGCTTATACTGTGGTCGCTGGTGTTATTACCGATGCTGATGACCCGGAAATAGGTCTGATGAAGGTCTTGAATTTTGATGACAAGTGTTATGATTGTGGTATTCAATACAAGGTGCTTATCGCTCTTCCCTGGCTCAGTTCTGTAGCTAGTGAATTCACTCAGGAACAGCATATCAGGGTTTTCGGTGAGCAGGCGTTGAAGACATATTTGGCCTCACTTCCTTCGATCAGGCAAGTCAAGGGAGATGTTCCTACCAGATTCAGCACGAAGTCTGAGGTGGCGGAAGCCCTGGGACTACTTGGCTATCAGGTAGAGGAAAACGCTAGGGCAACAGGAAAGTCAGGAACGGAATATAGCTTTGATATCTTAGCCTCTTTAGATGATGGCTTCCTGACTCTCAGACTGGGTGTTGATCATGCCACTGGTGACATAGACTTGAATCAGCTCTCTCTCTTTAGTGCCAAGTGCGATGATGCTGATATTGATGAGAAGGCTCTTCTCGTTTCAGGAAAGCTTACTGCCGAAGTCAAGCAGTTTGCCCAGAAGGAGAGAATAAAGCTGACTAACCTCATTAGGGAGCGGCGAGCAACGGCTGTTGAGGAAGCAGAGCCAAGGAAAGGACTCATGGTATCTCGACCTGAAGCCCTGCAGCTAATTCCTGAAGCTATTGCCAGGAGATTCACTGTTATGCCCCTGACTATTACCAACAATAGCCTGGAAGTGGCTATGGTAAACCCTTCCGACATCCCTACCCTTCAAGTCCTGGAGTACCAGAGTAAGATGAGGATAAAGCCCGTAGCTGCTGATGAAAAGGCAATCCAGGAAAGTATAGACTTTAATTATAAAGGCTTTAAGCAGATTGAAGAGAACGTAGCTTCCATTGATACCGGTGTTATGGCTATCACAGGGGAGGATTTGATCCGAGCTACTGCTGATACCCCGGTGGCTAATGCCTTACACCTCATCATAGATGAGGCGACCAAATCTAGAGCCTCCGACGTCCATATTGAACCCGAGGAAAAAAGATTGCGCATCCGCTATCGCATTGATGGTGTTCTTCAGGATGTGATGACCTTGCCCTCGAAGATACAGGCGGCACTTACCTCACGAATCAAAATAATGGCTGGTATGAATATCACCGACCACATTCGTCCCCAGGATGGGCAATTTTCCATTGAGAGTAGAGGCAAAAAGCTAGATATCCGTGTGGCTACCGGTCCCACGGTTCACGGTGAGACCACCACACTGCGCCTTCTCGATAAATCCCTAGCCATTTTAGATTTATCCAATTTGGGCTTCTCCCCTGAAGCCCAAGCGAAGTTTGAAAATATGCTCAAGGTTCCCTTTGGCATGATCCTGACCAGCGGTCCTACTGGTGCAGGCAAGACCACTACCCTTTATGCCTCAGTTAACACGCTGGATAGGGTAACTCGAAATATCATCACCATTGAAGACCCGGCAGAGTACCGCTTCGATAGCATAAATCAAATTCAGGTTAACCCTAAGGCAGGGATTACTTTTGCCGGTGGTTTGCGCTCTATTCTGCGGCTTGATCCAGATGTAATTCTGGTGGGTGAGATCCGCGATGCAGAGACTGCCAAGATAGCAGTTCAATCTGCCCTAACCGGGCATCTAGTCCTCACTTCCATTCACGCTAACGACGCAGTAGGCGTTGTCTTTCGTCTCCTCGATCTGGGAGTAGAGCCTTTCCTCGTTTGCTCAGCGGTTATCGGGGTGGTGGCTCAACGTATGGTGCGTCGTACCTGCCCTGATTGCTCCCGTTATGTTGAAGCTTCACCAGTAGAGCAGGTGGCCTATGAGAAGTGGACTGGGGAGAGAGTAGACAAATTCCTCTATGGCGCTGGATGTGAGCTGTGTGCTAATTCCGGGTATCGAGGGAGAACAGGAATTTTCGAGATCCTGGCCATGAGCGATGAGATAAGGATGCTGATACTGAAGGAAGCCAGCACTGCCCAAATTCGACAGCAGGCACTTGAGGAAGGCATGGTTCCCTTGGCTATGGATGGCCTGCTTAAGGTGAAGCAGGGGATAACTACTGTTTCTGAGGTATTGCGTAATGCCTACTTTATAGAGTAACCTGTGAGGGGTTTTAATGGACTTTAAATATATAGCTTACAATCAGCAAAGGGAGGTGGTTAAAGGCAAAGTTGATGCCTCCAGTGAGGCAGTAGCTTTGGATTTGCTCCATTATGGTGGCTTAAGAGTATTGAGCCTGAAAGGGGTTACCCCCTTTTTCCGTCTGGGGAAACTGACCTCAGCCCAGATAAAACCGAAGGAGATAGTGATGTTCTCCCGCCAGTTGGCTTTACTGGTGGAGTCGGGGATTGATATTGGTGCTGCCCTTGACTTATTGCAGGAGCAGGTTCCCAACCGCAGCCTGAAGCAAGCAGTGGCTGCCATAGCCGCTGACATCCGTGGCGGCACAAAGCTATCTCAAGCCCTGGAGAAATATCCCCAGGCTTTCTCCCCCCTCTACTGTCGCACCATGGCCATTGCAGAGGAAACCGGCAATCTGGAATTGGCACTGAGGCAGATGGCTGATCACATTGAGAAAGATGCGGTTGCTGCCGCGAAGACGCGGAGTGCCTTTGTTTACCCCATCCTAATCTTTGTGCTGGCAGTTGGCGTTATATCCCTTTTAATTACCTTCGTCATGCCCGCCTTTTCTGACCTTTACGAGACGATGGAGGTCGACTTACCGCTAATAGCCAGAGGACTGCTGGCTGTAGTTGACTTCTTGACCAGTTACGGGTGGATTATACTCGTCATTCTAGTAGCCCTTGGGGCAGGTGGTTATGCCTATACGAGGACCACGGTGGGAAGTTATCAATGGGATAAGTTCAAGCTTCGCTTGCCTCTCTTTGGGCGCATCATCATCCTAAGCGAGCTTTCCCGCTGCGCCCGCACCATAGCCACCCTGTTTCGTGCTGGTGTACCAATGCCGGAGATAATGACGCTGGCTGTTAACGCCAGCACTAACAAGGTTGTTGCCGAAGCCTTGACTGAGGTGCGGGAGGAGCTACTTCAAGGACAGGGGTTATCTCATCCTATGTCGCGAAGACCTGTTTTCCTTCCCTTGATGGTGCAGATGGCTGCGGTGGGCGAAAACACCGGTAATCTGGATAATACCATGGATACGGTGGCGCAAAGCTACGAGATGGAAGCCACTGATCGTACTAGCGCCCTTATTGCTACTATTCAACCAGCCACAACCATAATCATGGGAGCTATAGTGGGCTTCATTGCTTTAGTTCTTGTTTCCACCATGTACTCTATTATGGGGGAGGTGAACATTTAAACCTGCCCAGAAGCAGACCTAACGGTCTGCGCAACTATGAGTCTGATTAAGGTGTTAGGTTGAGCAGCATGAAATTACGGATAACAAACAGGAAGGCTCGAGGAGTTCTTGCTCCGAGGCGAAAAGGCGACCAGAAAGGTCAGATCCTGATCGAGGTCCTGGTGGCTCTGGCTATTCTGGGAATAGTAGCTGTGGCTTTCCTCACTGCCCTGACTACCACTTCTTTAGCCTTGATAGTCGCTGATCGGAAGACTACTGCTGACAGCTTGACCCGCAGCGAATTTGAGTATATCCAGAATAGCGATTATCGGGAAGGTGGTTTCACCTATGAGCTCCCATCA
The DNA here is from genome assembly GCA_964457045.1 of uncultured Dehalococcoidia bacterium. Classification (GTDB taxonomy): domain Bacteria; phylum Chloroflexota; class Dehalococcoidia; order UBA2247; family RBG-13-53-26; genus CAYWDP01. Next base: position 4,708 of record CAYWDP010000036.1, on the reverse strand, counting down.
GGATATCCCCCGTGGGATCCAGAGCATACTCTTCCCAGTGGCTTCGACAATTATTCGCTTGTTGTCACTGGTGTTCCTATCGACCCGGTCACTCACCAGCCTTTGCCGGAGGGTGATCTAGGCATGCAGGAAATAACGGTGGAGGTCTATCAGCAAGGCAGGCCGGAGCCAGTGCTCAGCCCTAGCCCCAGCGATTATAAGATAGAATGATGAAGTTGATGCAAGGAAGTCAGAGAGGTTTTACCCTTATAGAGGTAATGGTGGGGGTGCTCATCATGGCCCTGGTAGGGCTGGCGGCTGCCGCAGCCATTATTCAGGTGGTAAATGCTGGCCGCAACAGCACCCATATGTCCGCCCTGCGCCAGGTGCAGACCGCTGGCTACTGGGTGAGCCGGGATGGGCTGCAAGCTCAGGTTGTTGTCGACAACAACCCAGAGACATTGGCTATTGAGGTTGACGATGACCCAGAAACCGAGGGTACTGAGATTCTTATCCTCCGCTGGACTGACTGGGAGGATGATGGTGATTCTTACCAAATCCAATATACTTTGCAGG
>CAYWDP010000036.1:0-4053 GCA_964457045.1 uncultured Dehalococcoidia bacterium | reverse complement strand
TGGACTGACTGGGAGGATGATGGTGATTCTTACCAAATCCAATATACTTTGCAGGACATGCCCTCGGGAGGTCTGAAGAAGCTCTGGCGTTATGAGACTATTACCCCCAAAGTGCCAGATGGCGCAACCTCGCATCGCACTCTGGTTGCCCAGTATGTTGACGGTAGCGCCACTAGCTGCTACTGGACTGGCCCTGACAAAGGGTCCTTCAACTTTGAGGTAACTGCCACGCTGGAGCAGCAGACTGAGTCCAGGACATACGAAATTAAGCCTAGGCCGGAGGTGTAGTTATAGTTAATTGCAGAATTCCTTATAATTCTCCCTCCCCTGGCGGGAGGGGGTTAGAGGGGGAGATAACCCCCCACAAAATCTTAGATTTGGTAGGGTGGGCTTCACCCTCACCTAATCTCTCCCTTGAAGGGAGGGGAATTCTATACAAAGATGTAGGGACTCCAATTTGTCAGAGCCCGAGTGGACAGACCGGAAGGTCTGCAGCTACTAGGAATGAGCTGAACTAAATGAAGCTGAAGCTTTCTAGAACGACACTGTGGATTTTGACCATTGCCATACTGGTCGCTTTGCTACTAAGCGCAGGGATAGTTTATGCCAGGCAACAGGCAAGGCATAATGAGCTCAGTCAGGACTTGGCTCAGGCTCAAGAAAACTTTGCGAGATATACCCGGGAGAAAGAGGACCTCGAGGGGAGGCTCAGTCAGGCTCAAGCTGCGCTTTCACGCCAAAAAGACCAGTTTCCTGCTTCTGCCGAGGCATTAGAAATACAACAGGACTTGCTTGCCGCTGCTGATTTTGGCCAGGTAACTATCACCACCCTGAGCTTTTCAGGTCCTACTGCGGCGGCGAGCGGAGGGCAGACTTACCAGGTTTACTCCGTTGGTCTCACTGTTGCGGGGGAGGTGGAAGCCTTGCTCCACTTTATCCAAATGCTAGGCTACTGGTTTCCCTCAGCCACCATCGGATCAGTGAGCCTAACCACTCCCGATGGAGGCGGAGTAGCATCAATGACTCTACCGTTGAGTATCTATACTCTGGAGGCTAAATAGTCGGCGATGGCTAAAAAGCGGGTGAGCTTATATATTGATGATGCGGCAATCTACGTCCTCTTTTCTCGTGGTCGGCAACCACAGAGATGGGCAAGTTTGCTCCTTGAGCCGGGGTTGGTCAAAAACGGGCTAATTCAGAATGAGACTGCTGTAGCCGCTAAGCTAAACGAGCTGTTGAAATCCGTGGGAATACGACCTGGAAAGATTATCGTTGGCATCAGCGGCATCAACTGCCTTTATTCATTGCTTAGCCTTCCGGAGATTCCTCGGGATTTATTGCCCGAAGCTATCAGGAGGGAGGCATCTCGGGCCTTGGGAATATCCATGGAGGAGGTCTACCTCTCGTGGCAGATTCTTTATCTACGGCGTGGGGAGATAGTGGCTTATCTGGCGGCTTCGCCACGGAGTTCAATGGATGCCTTGTTCTCCACACTGCGTCTGGCGGGGCTCGACCCCTATCTCATGGATATCAAGCCCTTATGCTTGGCCAGAGCCACCAATGAGCCCAGAGCCATTATCGCTGATGTTCAGTCCACCAGCTTTGACATAGTCATACTGATTAACGGAATACCTGAGGTAGTGCGTAGCTCGGCACTGCCTGAAGAAGCCCTAAGCGAGGATAAGATAGCTATCCTGAGGGAGGAATTAGACCGGACTATCACCTTTTACAACTCAGCTCATATGGATAGACCTATTGACCCTGGTGTGCCTCTATTGGTTTCCGGTGAGCTTGTCTGGCAAGAGGATGCTTGGCAGCTTCTCAGCGGCAGGCAAAAACGCCCTGTCCAGGCATTGCCCTCACCTATGCAAACCACAGCAGGTTTTCCTCCTGCCCAATATATGACCAATATTGGGCTGGCTCTGAAGGAGATGCCCCCTCAGGAGAAGAAGGCCATTGGCTCTCTGGTCAATCTCAACGCCCTTCCCGAAATATATCAACCGAAGCCTCGCGAGCTATCCGAGGTTCTCTTCGTGCCTACTGTTGCCGCTGGGATTGCTATATTTGCAGTGCTGCTTACCTTCAACATCCTTGCCTCTGATCGAAACAATGACTTATCTGCTGATTTGGCAGCGGTAAACGAGATGGCGGCCACGATGAAGGTTCGGAAGGCGGACATAGACGCATTGAATGGGCAGGTCACCTCAGTTGAGAATTCTGCCAATGCCCTGCAAGCCACCCTTAACAGCTTCGCTGCTACGAGAGGAAGGATTAATGATGATCTGGCGGAGATAAACTATTATCTGCCCGAGGGGGTGGATTTGCAGCAGACATCTATCAGCGGGAATGTTATCACCCTGAAGGGCGTAGCTAGTTCTGAAGAGGACTATTTCACCTATTGGTCGAGATTGAGGCAGAGCCCACGCTTTTCATCGGTGTTTGGAAATCTGAGCCCAGGCGAGCATCATATCGCCTTCACCCTAACGCTGACCAGATAGTCTCTTGTGCTACCCTAATCAAGTCTCACTTGTTATGCGCGTCTGCCCGAGTAGGACAGCTCTAAAGACTTGCCCCTGACGCCAAACTGGTATTCTGTCGATATGAGCCTCTCCACTTCGTCCCGGTTTTGGCAGACGTTGAGCACAGACTGGCCGCTGATTGTCCCGCTGAGGTAAAGGCGGACCAGGGCTTGGTCAAGGGTTTCCATGCCCTCCTGAGTGCTGGTGCGGATGACGTTGGGGAGCTGATGTACTTTGCCTTCCCGGATGAGGTTGGCCACGGCTGAGGTGCCCAGCATTATCTCCACTGCAGCCACCCTCCCCGAGCCATCGGCTCGCGGTATCAGGGCCTGGCACAACAGACCTACCAGCAGTGAAGCCAGCCTGCTCTGGGCCAGATAGCGCTGCTCCGGTGGGAAAAGGTCGATGAACCTCTCCACGCACTGGTAGGTGCTGGGGGCATGCCCGGTGGTGAGCACCAAGTGCCCGGTTTCAGCCAGGGTGAGCACGGCAGCAGCGGTCTCTAAATCCCTCATCTCACCCAGCAGAATGACATCGGGGTCTTGCCGCAACACGTGCTTTAGAGCTTGAGCAAAGGAATGAGTATCAGCGCCCAGCTCTCTTTGGGTGATGGCTGACCTCAGGTTGCTATGGGTATATTCAATAGGGTCCTCTATGGTGACTATATGGCAGGTCTTGTGGGTATTAATGTGGCTTATCATAGCGGCCAGGGTGGTGCTCTTACCACTTCCCGTTGGTCCCGAAACGATCACTAGGCCCCGGGGTCTGGTGGCTAAATCCTTACATAACTGAGGCAACCCCAGCTCATCTACGGTGGGGATTTTGGGGGGCAACAAGCGGATGGCCAGGCTGATGGCCCCTCTCTGCCAGGCGGCATTGCAACGAAGCCGGCCCACCTCAGGGAGGGTATAGCCAAAATCCAGCTCCAGGTTGCTCTGGAACTCTTCCCTTTCCTCAGGGGTGGTCAGTTCGCCAAGGGCGTGGCTTACTCCTTCGGGGGATAATGCCTCCTTTCCGTCCAAGGGCTCCAGGGAGCCGTTTATGCGGAGCATTGGTGGGAAGCCAACCAACATGTGTAGATCGGAGGCACCCTTGCTGCCTGCCAGATGGAGTAAATCCAGAACGTTTTCCTTCTTCATTTATCTATCCATAGAATCCCTCTCCCTTGAAGGGAGAGGTTAGGTGAGGGTGAAATTCCCCCTCCCTCTTTCGCCATTAACTCGAGGCTGCCTGTTTGAGTAGGGGCCGATGTCTCTGTCCGCCCCCTTTTTGGGGGACGACACAGAGTTCGTCCCCTACAGTTATTTTCGGGCAGCGTCTTTCTTAGGCAGCCTGAGACTTGTCTTCTTAAAGCACCTACTTTCGGTGCGAGGGACGGGTCTTTAGACCCGTCCCTCCTCGAGTAAAGCCGAAAGGGCCTTTCGGCCGGTCAAGGCGGAAGCGCCCAGGTTATGATGGCGCCCATTGCCCGATGTCGTTGTCCCAGGTGACGCCGGAGCCCCACACCGTGGGGTCAGCAACGCCGGTGATATCG
>CAYWDP010000035.1:0-17923 GCA_964457045.1 uncultured Dehalococcoidia bacterium | reverse complement strand
GCTCGCCCGATTCCAGACCCAGCCCCCGTAATCAAAGCCACCTTTCCATCTAACTTACCCATCTTTAATACCTCCTTTATTTATCGAGTTAATTTTGCCTCACCTTTAAATATTGATTAGGTTTGCACCCTTACCACCCGATCTATGCCTCCTAGGTCGGGTATTAAGTCTATCTTGCCAGTGGGGAAATAATCTTTCACCAAAGTGGTGGCGACTGGACCTTGTCCCTGTCCAATCTCTAGTAGAATCAAACCTCCGGGGAGAAGCTTCTGCTTAGCCTGGGGCAGCAGCTGGCGCACCTTTTTCAGCCCATCCCGGCCGCTGGCTAAGGCGATGATGGGCTCAAAGTTCTTTATCTCTGGGCTCAGCTGGGGTAGCTCTGAGTCCTTTACATAAGGTAAATTAGCCAGGATAATATCCACCGGTTTAGGAAGAGGTTGAAGCATGTCCCCAAGAAGAAGATGGACTTGTTTTTCCACCCCATGTTTGCGGCAGTTTATACGGGCAACCTCTAAAGCATCTGCTGAGATATCTGTAGCATAGATTTCAGCTTGGGGTAGATGCAAGGCAACTGCAATAGCAATGGCACCACTTCCAGTTCCTACGTCAGCTATTGAAAAAGGGGTCCCCGAGGGAAAACGCTGGCTGATGAACTCCAGCGCGGTCTCCACCAGCAATTCGCTCTCAGGTCTGGGGATAAGAGCTCGGGAATCGATGTAAAAGTCCACCCCATAGAATTGACACTGCTTCAGGATATAGGCAGTGGGCTCATGGTGGCATCGATGCTGAACTGAATACCAAAACCCCTCCGCCTCTGAAGGAGATATGAGCTCCTCCAGCCTGGTATATAGCTCAGCCTTCCCTATCCCGAGGAAATGCATTAGAAGCAACTCAGCTTCAATTCGAGCGTCAGCGATGTGTTGGGAAGCAATTATAGATTCAGCTTGATAGAGTGCTTCTTTAAGGTTCACCCAGCAGCTTCCTCCAACGTCTTTGCCCTCTCATCTGTGGCAAGGGCATCAATAAGATCATCTAGTTCCCCCTGGAGGATAGCTGGTAAATTGTGAAGGGTCAAGCCGATACGGTGGTCAGTAACCCTGTTTTGGGGAAAATTGTAGGTGCGCACCTTCTCAGCTCGCTCAGCACTGCCTACCTGCGAGCGGCGCTCCCTGGTAATCTCCTCCTGCTGCTTACGCTGCTCCCTATCCAGAAGACGGGCGCGGAGCACTGCCATTGCCTTTGTGCGGTTGCGAAGTTGTGACCTCTCATCCTGACAGATTGCCGTTATTCCAGTAGGGAGGTGGATAACCCTCACTGCAGTAGCCACTTTATTTACATGCTGCCCTCCAGGACCACCGCTACGAAAGATTTCCACCTTTAGGTCATCCGGGTTAATATTAACTTCTATCTCCTCTGCTTCAGGTAAAACAGCCACCGTAGCTGTGGAGGTATGAATCCGCCCGCTGGCTTCAGTGACAGGCACTCGCTGTACTCGATGCACACCTCGCTCATATTTCAATTTACCAAAAGCATTCCTGCCCGTGACTTCAAAAACGATCTCCTTAAATCCTCCCCGGTCGCTTTGGTTACTATCGATAATCTCTACTTTCCAGCCTTTAGCTTGAGCGTAGCGAGTGTACATACGAAATAGATCAGCAGCAAATAAAGCTGCCTCCTCACCACCAGTGCCAGCGCGGATCTCCACAATAGCGTCCTTATTAATGTTTGGGTCTTGGGGTAAGAGGGCAAGCCTGAGTTCCTGCATTAGGTCATCACCACGCTTCTTTAGCGTCTCTATTTCCTGCTTAACCAAAGCAACCATCTCTGGATCCAGGCCATCGTCCAAAAGCTGCTGAGTTTCCTCTAACTCCTTTAAAGTCCCCTTGTATCGTCTAAATTTGGAAACTAAAGGTTCAATGGCAGCCTGCTCTTGAGCAAAGCTTTGCCATCTCTCTTGTTCAGCAACAGATTGTGCCATGAGGTGATTCAGCTCCTCGTAGCGTCTTTCTATCGCCTTAAGTTTATCCAGTATCTTTTCCATTGCCCTTTCTCGGTAATTATATCAAGTTAGTTGCTCAACCTTCAAACTAGCGAAGGGCTAGCCTCGAGCCGCGCCAATAAGCTCAGAGAGTTCCCTCACTCCTTCCTTTTGCATGAATCGCTCTATCCCTTCCAGCACATCGAGTAAAGCACGAGGGTTAGCCAACTGCGCTGTACCTACCTCAATGGCGCTAGCACCAGCCATAATGAACTCCAGGGCATCTTCCGCAGAGCTGATCCCCCCACAGCCAATAATTGGCATCTTCACCTTCCCCGCTACCTGGTAAACCATATATAGAGCAACAGGTTTTATAGCTGGTCCCGAGAATCCGCCAGTGATATTACCAAGGAAGGGTTTGCGCTCGGTTATATCAATGGCCATCCCCGTTAGGGTATTAATCAAGCAGACGGCGTGAGCCCCAGCTTCGCTCACGGCCGAAGCAATCTCAACGATATCGGTTACCTTTGGTGTTAGCTTCACAATAATGGGCAGAGAGGTAGTTGACTTCACTGCCCCGATCACTGCGGCAGCCACTCGGGGGTCTGTGCCAAATTCCATCCCTCCTGCCTCTATATTGGGGCAACTGATGTTCACCTCAAGGCCACTGACTCCAGCTACACCCTCCAATCTGGAAGCTAATTCAGCGTAATCCTCAACCCGTTCACCGGCAATATTAACAATGACAGGAACCTGCCATGATGCCCAGATGGGAGCTTTTTCCTTGATTAAAGCCTCTACCCCGATATTCTGTAGACCTATGGAGTTAAGGAGTCCGGCTGGGGTCTCCTTTAAGCGAGGCTGAGGGTTTCCCTCTCGTGGTTCAAGGGTAGTACCCTTGCAAACAATAGCCCCTAATCTTTGGATGTCGAAGAATTGGGAGTACTCTGTCCCATAGCCAAAGGTTCCCGAGGCAGTCATCACCGGGTTCTTCAGTAATAGACCATGAGGGTGGGTGGGGGCTAATTGAACAGCAAGATTCATAAATCACTCCCCTCGAATCAGCGATTAGAGTTCTTTTCATAGGTGGGCGCTCCGCCACCCACCTACTGCTGGCAAGGGGACAGAGCTCCTGACCTGTGCTTAGGAATTTCGCTTGCTTGTTTTGGTACTCCTTGCGTCATTGTAAAGACTTTGTGCTCCTGCCGCAAGTACCAGCATTTATGGCACTATGAGCACCCAACTTTGTTGTGCAGACCTAAAGGTCTGCACCGGAGCAGGTCTGAAGACCTGCACTACATTTGAATTTTTGTAGCTGCCCCGATAAATCGGGACAGCTACATTCCTAGGCCTTGAGGCAGGCTTGCAGTGGCGAATTCAGGCGACTATACTTAAAAGCCGTGAAGGAGAAATTTGACGCTATTGTAGTGGGAGCGGGACCTGCAGGGTGTGCTGCTGCCTATACCCTGGCAAAGGCAGGTCTAGAGGTCCTTCTAGTGGAAAGGGGAAAATTCGCTGGGGCAAAGAATATGACCGGTGGGGTGCTCTATGGTCCAGTGCTAAATAATCTGTTCCCTGATTTCTGGAAGGATGCCCCGGTGGAGAGGCATATCAGCCGCCAGGTCATTACCTTCCTCTCTGAAAGAGCTTCGCTGTCTATTGACTTTAACTCAGCAGGTTTTGATAAGCCTCCCTATAATGGTTTCACCGTTCTGCGGGCTAAGTTTGACCGGTGGTTTGCCCAGAAGGTGGAGCAGGCTGGGGCAGTGGTAATTACCAGGATTCGGGTTGATGACCTCCTCTGGGATAAAGAAAAGGTAGTAGGCATAGTAGCGGGAGGGGACGAACTCCTGGCCAATGTAGTTATTGCTGCTGACGGAGTTAATTCTCTCCTGGCACAAAAGGCTGGCTTGAGAAGGAGGCTCTCCCCTAGGGATGTCAATCAGGGGGTTAAGGAAGTAATCAAGCTGCCCCGGGAAACCATTGAGGGGCGGTTCAATCTGGCAGACGATAATGGGGCAGCTATTCAGTTCTTGGGTTTCTGCACCAAAGGAGTACATGGGGGTGGTTTCCTCTATACTAACAAGGAGAGCCTTTCCCTGGGGGTGGTGGTCCAGCTAGAGGCACTGATCAAAAATAGCCTCAGGAGTGTCGATCTCCTGGAAGGTTTTAAGGCTCACTCTACAGTACAGGAGTTAGTCAAAGGCGGGACAACGGTAGAATACTCCGCTCACCTGGTGCCTGCTGCTGGCTGGAGCATGATGCCTCGCCTTTACACCGATGGGCTACTGGTTGCTGGTGATGCTGCTGCCCTGGTGCTGGCTACAGGGAGGGCCCTGGAGGGGATGAATTTTGCTCTTGCCTCAGGGGTGGCAGCGGCTGAGACAGTGAAGAGGGCTAAAGAAAAGGGCGATTTTGGCAAAGAGACCCTCTCCTACTACGAGAAGCTTTTGGCAGAGAGCTTTGTCCTTCAGGATTTGAAAAGGTTTAAGCGAGCCTTTCAATTCCTGGAAATTCAGCGAATCTACAGTACCTACCCCGATTTAGCCTGCAGTTTGGCAGAGAGGGTCTTCCGGGTGGATGGAAATCCAAAGAAAAAAGTTTGGCAATTGATGAGAGAGGAGATGGAGGGGAAGGTTTCCATCTGGCAACTTATTCGAGACGGGATTTCAGGGGGAAGGACAATATGAATCCGGTGAGAGTAGAGCATAAGCTGGCATTAAATAAATACGAGGTTGACCGGGAAGCCCATATTCGGTTGAAAGAGGAGATTTGCCGCCTGTGTGAGCTGCGAAGTTGCCTCCATGTATGCCCTGCTGAGTGCTATACACTACGAGAAGGAAAGGTCAGCTACAACCATGAGGGCTGCCTGGAATGTGGCAGTTGTCAAATCTCTTGCGGTAAAGAGGCTATAGAGTGGTCCTACCCCAGAGGGGGCTTTGGGATATCCTTTGAGTATGGGTAAGGGTCTGCCTTGGTGAGGGAATAAAAGCAGCTAAATCCCCTCTATTGCTCTCCATCTTTGGACATAGTTCTGTTTTAACTCTTGGAACCTCGCCTGATATGGGGCAGAGGTTATCCTTTCCGTAGTCATGATAACAGCATCCTCACCATCATCTGAGTAATAGCCACGGCGTATCCCCACCTTAGTGAAGCCATACTTCTCGTAAAGCGCTTGTGCCTCAAGATTAGAGACACGCACCTCCAGGGTCACTACTTGGGCATTAAGTTGTGCTGCCAAGTTTATAATAGAGATGAGCAGCAGCTCACCAATCCCCCGATGGCGGTGTGTTCCCCGCACTGCGATGGAGGTAATATGGGCTTCGTCCACCATGAGCCACATAGAAGCATAGCCAAGGATATTATGTCTGTTTTGGGCGACCTCTTCATCACCAGAGGAGTGTTCTTTATTAAATAGATGACTTATCTTAGATACTAACCTTTGTAAGTTCCCTTCAGCCTTATACTTACTAACTTCAACAGAGGGATATGGGTTATTTTCCTCCAAAGCAACTAGATAGCGAGTCAACCTGCTGTTTAGGTCTCTCCTGAAAGAGGGAGGAGGCCATTGAGTGGGGAAGGCTTCTTTATCAATCTCACTTACCTGAGGGATATCCTCTAATTGCATCGGACGCACAGCGTAACCCATACTGCCTCTCCTTCGATTTTAATTTTACCACACCCAAAGAAGGCTAAGAAACAATTTATGGGTTCAAAAGCAAGACTGAGCAAACCTTACACATCAGCGGTACTTGACAAAGCATGGGGTTTTATGATATTTTGAATTTAAAAGGGCACCTTAACAACTGGATAGTGGAAGGAAGCATTGGAGGGTTTGATCCTAGCTCAGGATGAACGCTGGCGGCGTGCCTAATGCATGCAAGTTGAACGGGGGAGTGGCCTTCGGGCCAGTCCCTAGTGGCGAACGGCTGAGTAAAGCAAAGGTAACCTACCCTTAAGTGGGGGATAACCCTGAGAAATCGGGGCTAATACCGCATATAATCCTCTCATTCCTTGGGGGGATGAAAGCCTTCGGGTGCTTAGGGAGGGGTCTTTGTCCTATCAGGTAGTTGGTGGGGTAAAAGCCTACCAAGCCGAAGACGGGTAGCTGGTCTGAGAGGATGGTCAGCCAGACGGGGAATGAGAGACGGCCCTGACTCCTACGGGAGGCAGCAGCAAGGGATATTGCGCAATGGGCGAAAGCCTGACGCAGCGACGCCGCGTGGGGGAAGAAGGCCTTCGGGTTGTAAACCCCTTTTCTTGGTGAAGAGGAAGGACGGTAGCCAAGGAAGAAGCCTCGGCTAACTACGTGCCAGCAGCCGCGGTAATACGTAGGAGGCGAGCGTTATCCGGATTTACTGGGCGTAAAGGGCGTGTAGGCGGCCCCTTAAGTTGGTGGTGAAATCTCCCGGCTTAACCGGGAGGGGTCTGCCAAAACTGAGGGGCTTGAGGGCAGCAGAGGAAGGTGGAATTCCCGGTGTAGCGGTGAAATGCGTAGATATCGGGAGGAACACCAGTGGCGAAGGCGGCCTTCTGGGCTGTTCCTGACGCTGAGGCCCGAAAGCGTGGGGAGCGAACAGGATTAGATACCCTGGTAGTCCACGCCGTAAACGATGGACACTAGGTATGGGGAGTATCGACCCTCTCTGTGCCGAAGCTAACGCTTTAAGTGTCCCGCCTGGGGAGTACGGCCGCAAGGCTAAAACTCAAAGGAATTGACGGGGGCCCGCACAAGCAGCGGAGCGTGTGGTTTAATTCGATGCAACACGAAGAACCTTACCAAGGCTTGACATGCCGGTAGTAGGAACCCGAAAGGGTGACGAGTCCGATTCGTCGGACAGCCAGCACAGGTGCTACATGGCTGTCGTCAGCTCGTGCCGTGAGGTGTTGGGTTAAGTCCCATAACGAGCGCAACCCTTGCCCTGTGTTGAGATCTCACGGGGGACTGCCCAGGAATTCTGGGAGGAAGGTGAGGATGACGTCAAGTCAGCATGGCCCTTACGCCTTGGGCAACACACACGCTACAATGGGTGGTACAAAGGGTAGCCAAGGAGCGATCTGGAGCTAATCCCAGAAAGCCATCCTCAGTTCGGATTGCAGGCTGAAACCCGCCTGCATGAAGGAGGAGTTGCTAGTAACCGCAGGTCAGCATACTGTGGTGAATACGTTCCCGGGCCTTGTACACACCGCCCGTCACGTCATGAAAGCTGGCAACACTTGAAGTCGATGAGCCAACCCTTTTGGGGGGCAATTGCCGAGGGTGAGGCTGGTGATTGGGACGAAGTCGTAACAAGGTAGCTGTACCGGAAGGTGCGGCTGGATCACCTCCTTTCTAGGGAGTTCGGACTCCTAGGTCGGTCAATGGGAAACTGTTGTTTAATTTATAACCTCTTCTTCCTTCCACTATCCAGGGGTTAAGGTTTATTTTTACCTCCGAATCAGGTCTCTTGCCACGTCACTAGTTACCAGCGCTTTACTTTAAGGTAAATCACTGTATACTGTTATCTAAGATGTTCAGAAATCCTGTAGCCTCTGGCGTCAAAATTGTGGACATTGGAAATAATATTCGTGAGCTGGGAAAGGACATTGCCAGGGCTGCTGAAAGGGCTAATAGGTCCCCTGCTGAAATAACTATTGTCGCGGTGGTCAAGGCAATAGAACCATGGCTTATTCGGCAGGCTTTCGAAGCAGGTATCAGACACTTTGGTGAGAACAGGGTTCAGGAAGCGAGGGGCAAGATTGAGCAGCTTTCTACTCTTCAGCCACCTCCTACCTGGCATATGGTGGGTCATCTTCAGACCAATAAGGCCAAAACAGCCATAGAGCTTTTTGACATGATTCAGAGCGTTGATTCAGTCAGGCTAGCAGAGGTTCTCAGTCGCCATGCTCAACACCGTATCCCTATTCTCCTTCAGGTCAACATCTCCGGTGAGGCAAGCAAATTTGGCTTCCCCCCCGCTGAGGTCTCCTCGGCGGTGGAACAGATAGCTCGCCTTCCCCATCTTGAGATAAGGGGGCTGATGACCATCGCCCCCCTCACTGACAACCCTGAGGAGGTTCGCCCTATCTTCAGGCGGCTGAGGCTGTTGCGTGACTCCCTGGGGCTGGAGTACCTCTCTATGGGTATGACGGATGATTTTGAGGTGGCTATTGAGGAGGGGGCAACGATGGTGAGAATCGGGCGGGCCATTTTTGGTAAAAGGAGGGAGTAGCACCATGCGAATCACTTTTATTGGCGGCGGAGTCATGGGTGAAGCCATGATTCGGGGCATCCTAGATAGAAGTCTGGCTAAAGTCGATGATATCGTGGCTGGCGATGTCAGTGAGGAGCGGCGTTCTTACCTCAACCAGAGGTATGGAGTGGCTACTGTCTCCGATAATCGTTCTGCTGTAGAAAAGGCTGAGGTCGTTGTTTTGGCTGTCCAGCCTGTATCACTGCCTGAGGTAATGAGGGGATTAAAAGGCTTTCTTCAGCCAGAACAACTGGTGCTTTCCATTGTTGCTGGGATGGCTGTGGCTAGCCTTTGCAGCAGCTTAGACCATAAAGCTGTAGTCCGCGCCATGCCTAATATGCCGGCTCAGGTTGGGGAGGGGGTGAGTGTATGGACTACTGCCAGCGGGGTGAAGGAGGAACAGAAGCAGAAGGCACGCTCTATCCTATCAGCCTTGGGCAAGGAAATATTTGCCTCGGACGAAAGATATCTCGATATGGCTACCGCGGTGAGCGGAAGCGGACCGGCATATATCTTCCTTATTATCGAATCACTCATCGACGCTGCGGTGCACCTTGGTCTTCCTCGTGAACTAGCCCAGGAGCTGGTATTGGAAACAGTTTCAGGGGCAACACATCTGGCTCAGAAGTGGGGCAAGCACCCGGCTGAGTTGCGAAACCTGGTCACCTCGCCCGGGGGGACGACAGCAGAGGGTTTGCTTCAATTGGAGGAGGGCGGTTTACGAGCCCTTCTGGCGCAGGCTATTATCGCCGGATATGAGAAGGCGAAAGCATTGGGAAGAGGGTAGACGACGGAGACATTTGTTAGCTTTATTGCTATCGTTTGTCAGGTGCTCCTTTGGGCTATTGTAGTCCGGGCTGTTCTATCGTGGTTTGCTGTTCGCCCTGATAACCCGATATTAGTTATACTGCACCAGATTACTGAACCTATTCTTGCCCCTTTGCGTCGTGCTATTCCCAGGATAGGCACGCTTGATATCAGCCCTATTGTGGCTATCTTCCTCCTCTGGTTGATCCCCTACTTATTGTATACTTTTCTCACTTAGGATTTGACTTTTTGGCATATGAATAGTATAAATCGAGCACCAAAAACTAGCCTGGACAGGAGGTGAACAATGAACTGGGTAGATGTAATAATTATCGTTATTGCCTTGATTGGTGCCTATATAGGATACAAAAACGGGCTGATCAGGGCTGTTTTTAGTGTCGTTGGACTAATAGTTGGTGTAGTGCTAGCGGGTCGGTGGTCTGACTCCCTGGCGGATAAGTTTTCCCCTGGCGGGGCTTTGTGGGCTTCCATCCTTTCCTTCGCTCTTATTGTGATTATCGTCTTAATAATAGCCAACATAATCGGCGCAGTAATAAAGCGGTTCATCAAGTTTATGCTGATGGGCTGGGTAGATTCCCTTGGGGGGATACTCCTGGGGCTTTTTGTAGGGGCACTATTGGTGGCCGCTATCTTAAGCGCTGTAGTTAATTGGGAGTGGCTCCAACACGGTGAGACGCTTTCTGGAGTACAAGAGGCTATCGACGACTCTCCCCTGGCCAATTTATTGATGGGGAAGTTTGCCTTGTTGCGTGGTCTTCTCCCTGGAGATTTCGATCAGGCTCTGAAGAAAGTATTCGGTTAATTTGAGGCTTGTAGCTAATTATGCTCAGGATAGATAACTTTAGCTTTGGCACGATAGTTATCGAGGGCAGGAAATATCACTGCGATGTGATTATTTATCCGATGGCACAGTGAAGAAGAGGAAGGGAGGAGGAACACATAGGTTCGGCTCTTGTTCTTTCAAAAGGGAGGAAATTGAAGAGCTAAAAAGGGCTACTCTTGTAGTCAGCGGCTCAAGAACTAGTGGCAAAGTCCACTTATTTGAAACAGCAAAAAGCTACGCTCAAGAGCCTAACTTACAGCTACTACTCCTTCCCTCTCGTGAAGCAGTCAGTAGACTAAACCAGTTAATAGAGCAGGGGAAAAGGGCAGCAGCTATATTCTATATAATATAAACCTGCTAATCCCTTAAGTAACGGTTGGTGTCTTACCTGGATTTAGTCTCTGCCACTTTTCAAGTAATTGTTGTCGAGTTTCCTTATGGGCTGGGTCAGGCACGCAGCAGTCCACAGGGCAAACCTCGGCGCATTTAGAGGATTCGAACCAGCCGACACACTCGGTGCACTTATCAGGGTCAATGACATAGATTGTTTCCCCCTCCTTAATTGCCTCATTCTTGCAGTCTGGCTCACAAGCCCCGCAACTAATACACTCGTCGGTAATCTTATATGCCATCTGAAACACCTCCTTCTATCTATGTTTTAGGCTTGAATAAGAGCTTCTCCTTTAGGGCGTTGGTTACGTGTTCAGTCACGAAGGCATTAACATCACCACCTCCCTGGAGTACCTCTTTAAGCAGGCTAGCGCTAATAAACTGATACTCCGCACTGGACATAAGACAGACGGTATCTATCTCTGGGGCTAGCCGCTGGTTCATCAGCGCCATGTCGAACTCCCGCTCAAAATCGGAGCCCATCCGCAGCCCCCGCACAATGAACTTCGCCCCCACCTTCTTAGCAAATTCAACAGTAAGGGTGCTGTAGGGTTCTACACGAACATTCGGTAGGTGGGCCAATGCTTTCTTTAGCATTTCCACCCTCTCCTTGGTGGTGAATAGGAGATCTTTGGGAGGAGCGTCGAAAACACCGACAACCAGGCGGTCGAAGAGGGCTGCCGCCCTAGTAGCGATGTCAACATGCCCTTTGGTCACCGGGTCAAAGCTACCGGGGTAAAGTGCTACCTTCAATTGTTATCCTCCTGTTGGTAGATTGAGAGGCAGGTATCACCATAGTATCGACTCTTGACCAGGTTAAACTGCCCTATCTCTGGGGGTAAGGTTTGGTGAGATGAGCACTGCACCACTATAGTGGAGCCTGCCCCAACGAGCTGAGAGCTGAACAAATTACTTAAGGTATTGGCTAGAGAGGAATCAGAATAGGGGGGGTCTAAGAGGATAATATCATACACCCCACTAAGCATAGAGAGTGCTTTATTTACACTGCAGCAATAAACTTTTGCCTGCGATGTAAACCCTGTTCTCTTCAGGTTCTCCTTAATCACAGCGCAGCATCTGGGGTTGTGTTCTACGAAGTCCACCCAACCAGCCCCTCGGCTGAGGGCTTCAATACCTAGAGCGCCACTACCAGCGTAAAGGTCAAGGACTCGCCATGGGTCACCAACCATCGGTTGTAGAATGGAGAATATTGCTCCCCGAACTAATCCAGTGGTGGGGCGAGTGGAATCCCTTGGCGATTTAAGCCCTTTACCCTTCGCTCTTCCGGCGATAACCCTCATCTTCAATATAACATTATAACCCAATTTGGTATGTGGTCAAGCAAGGGATGAGTTCGTGGTGTTCGCATTACTCTCTGAGGGAACCTTTACTTAGCCGGGATAGGGCTTTCTTCTTTTCTGTATGATCAACCCTGGCTTTATACACCGCTTGGGCCAGGAGTTCAATGCTTTTGTCATAGGTTTGTCGATCAACAGGGAAGGGGTGTCCATCCTTCCCTCCGTGGGCAAAACTATAGCGTGCTGGATCGCGAAAGCTGGCGGGAACTCCATAGACCAACTCAGAGATCAGGCTCAGCGCACGTATGGTTTTTGATCCTACCCCCTGGAGGCTGAGCAATTCCTCGAAGCCCTTTGGCTGTCGCTCATAGATGAGAAAAAGGCCCTTACTCAGTCTATCAGGGTGGATGTCCTGGAAAGAAAGGGAGTGTCGGGATGGAAGATCAAGCGTCTTCACTCTTTTCATGTCGCTCAAAATTCCCTCTGATGGCTGCTCTGTGGCTATGGAGGTAATGGTGGCTCGTGCTGGGGCGCTTTCACTAGCCACCAGGTTCAACACCTCTCCTCGCCCCTGAGAGCAAATGGCAGCATGAGGTTCGCAAACAAAGTCGGTCACTGCTTCACCTAACCAGTGGTACCTGCGGGCATAGCGATTAACCTCATTCATCCCTTGTTGAACCACTGCCCAGCAGCCCTTGTTAGTGAAGAGGAAGGTGTGGTGATAAAGCTGGTAGCCATCCTGTAGGGCTGAGTTATCTACCTTGGCTGCCATTCGACTGGCGTATATCAGGTGGTAAGGATTGGCGGAGATAGCGGAGCCAAAGTTCTCTATTTCAGCAGGGGTCTTTCTTGAAGTGCGCCCCTTACCACCGGCAACAAATAGCCCCATCTCTTTCTCCAGCCCTCTTAAACCTTCCTTAAGAGCGCCGCAAAGGGTGGTGGTGACACCGCTACTGTGCCAATCATAACCAAGCACGCAACCGAAGGCTTGAAACCAGCAAGGGTCTGAAATCCTCCGTAGCATCTCCTCGGGTCCAAACTCGGTGACAATGAAAATAGTTATCTCCCTGGCAAGTTTTACCATCCTTTCAAACAGCCAAGGCGGCACCCTGCCATAATGCAAAGGTAGATTAGCTATGCCTGTTCTGGAAGCTGAACCAGTCACCATGTCACCCTTCTATTCTCCTCATAATCAACTCGCCCATTTCTCTTGTCCCCACCCTGGTCTTTCCCTCCTCCATTATATCGTAGGTGCGGTAGCCTGTCTCTAAGACATCGTTCACTGCCTTTTCTATCGTCCCTGCCTCAGCTTCCAGGCTGAAGGAGTACTGCAGCATCATAGCTACGCTTAGGATAGTGGCAATGGGGTTGGCCAGATTTTGCCCTGCTCTCCTGGGGGCACTGCCATGTATGGGCTCATACATACCAAAAGTAATCATACCCCCTTGAGGCACCTCTGCTAGGCTAGCTGAGGGCAGCATCCCCATTGAGCCAGCTAGCATTGATGCTTCATCGGTTAGAATGTCGCCAAACATATTCTCAGTGACCAGGACATCAAAATCGGCGGGGCGCTGTATTAACCTCATAGCGGTGGCGTCGACTAGCATGTGCTCCAGCTCTACATCATGGTATTGGGCTGAAACCTCAATAGCCACCTGTCGCCATAGTCGCGATGACTCCAGGACGTTAGCTTTGTCTACTGAGACTAGCTTTTTACGTCGTCCCCTAGCTATCTCAAAGCCAACCCTCAAGATGCGCTCAATCTCTTGCTCAGAGTAGGCCATAGAGTCCACGGCCCGTCTACCTCGGGAGGTTCGCCACTGCCGCTTGGGTCTGCCGAAATAAAGCCCTCCGGTAAGCTCTCGCACCACTATCAGGTCTACCCCCTTAATAACCTCAGGCTTCAGGGTGGTAGAATTGAGGAGCATGGGGAAGACCTTGACCGGGCGGAGATTGGCAAAGAGTCCCAGTTCCTGGCGCAGTTTCAGGAGGCCATCCTCGGGGCGAACCTTGGCTAAGGGGTCATCCCACTTAGGACCACCCACCGCCCCCAGTAACACGGCGTGGCACCGTTGGCACATCTTAAGGGTTTCATCAGTGAGAGCAACCCCGAACTGGTCAATGGCAGCACCACCGGCAAGCCCATAGTGAAGATTGAACTCATGCCCAAATCTCCTGCCAATTGCTCTCAAAACCTTTATCCCTTCATCCACTACCTCGGGACCAACGCCATCGCCGGGTAAAACAGCCAGGTCAAATTTCATCCGAGTGTCCTTTCCTCTTTTTCGTAATGCAGACCTTCATGTCTGCTTCTTGGCAGGTCTAAAGACCTGCACTACATCTTAGATAATTTTTTCTTGGTGTGCTCAATGAGCCCTCCAGCTAAAATCAGCTCCAGCATGAAATCAGGATAGGGCTTAGCTTGAAATAACTTATCTTTAGAAAGGTTTTTGATTTCGCCCCTGGCAAGATCGACCTCCAGGATATCGCCGGAGTCAGTTTCCTCCACTGCCTCGTCGCATTCTAAGATAGGTAAACCGATGTTAATAGCATTGCGGAAGAAAATACGAGCGAAGCTCTTAGCGATAACGCAGGAGACCCCCGCTGCCTTGATTGCTAGTGGGGCATGCTCTCGAGAGGAGCCACAGCCGAAATTAGTCTCAGCGAGGATAAAGTCCCCTAGATGCACCTTTCCTGCAAACTCTTTGTCGATCCCTTCCATGCAATGCTTTGCCAGCTCAGCCGGGTCAGAGGTGTTTAAATAGCGGCTCGGGATAATGGCGTCTGTATTCACATTAGCACCATACTTATGGACCCTGCCGGTCAGTTTCATTTCACTACCTCCTCAGGGCTGGCAGTCCTTCCTTTTTGTAGTCGCAGACCTTTAGGTCTGCTTCTGGGCAGGTTTGTGGGTGTCAGGTTCCCAGACCTGCCCCCATTAGGCCATAGTAACAAAATAGGCGAAAGCTTGGTTATAGGTTAGCCGCCGTTTTCGTTTCATTTACGCTACTCTTCAATAGGCTTGTCAGGTCAGGGACCTGACAAGCACAGAAGGGAGAACACCCTTACCATTATCTAACGAATCTTAATTCATCTGGTTTTATATACCCTCTCTTCAATAGAATATCTCTTTCTTTCAAAAGGCAAGCTCTATTGTGTGCTATCGCTTCATTAAATTCTCCGTTTTTCCATGCAATCATGCATTTAAGTCCATTATCAAAAAATGGGTCATCATAGTTGGGAATACCTAATTCTCTGACTGCCCCTGCTTTAGATTCTCTTCCTCTTTGAAGTTCCCTGTTAAAATCAATCTTCATACCAAGGTTGTAAAAGAGAACGCCTCGCTCAAATCCACTGTTAAAGGCATAAAAGGGCCTTTCTAGTCCATTTATAATCTTCCGTATCTCGTCTATTAATTCACTGATCGATCCTTCTCCTTCTGCACAAAATATCTCAAGATCGTGGCTGTTTATAAATCCAAAAATAACTAGCTGATGGTCTTTATACCTCCTTGAATCGAGATATTGGTCATGAAATTGTCCAATCGTCTCGACATCAATAACCGTTCCTTCAAAATTTGATTTCATGGTCTCCTTGTGCTTTGTTACCATAACAGGCTCCTCCCTAAATCCCTAAACAGCAGCGCATGGAAGCCTTGTTTTAAATAAGTAGCATAATCCCATCTAGCTACTACCAACTATTTCCTCCGGCCCACCAATCCTTCCCAGGACAGCGCTGGCGGCAGCCACAGCAGGGCTAGTCAGGTAGACCTCAGATTGGGGGCTTCCCATCCTGCCCACGAAGTTGCGGTTAGTGGTAGCCAGACAGCGCTCGCCAGCGGCGAGAACGCCCATATGACCGCCCAGGCAGGGTCCACAGGTAGGGGTGCTCACCGCCGCCCCTGCCCTGATGAAGGCTTCGATCAGTCCCTCCCGCAGTGCCTGGAGATAGACCTGCTGAGAACCGGGGATAATGATGCAGCGTACCCTAGGGTGCACCAGCTTGCCTTCAAGTATCTGGGCAGCAGTCCGCAGGTCCTCCAGCCTGCCATTGGTGCAACTGCCAATAACCACCTGTTCAATTTCAATCTCACCGACCTGGCTAACTGGTTTGGTGTTAGAGGGTAGATGAGGAAAAGCAACTTGTGGTTCGAGCCTGGAAACATCGTATTCAATAATCCTGGCATATTCAGCATCCTCGTCCGGCTGATAAACTTTGTAGGGATGCCTTGCCCGGGGTTGGACATACTCCATGGTTTTGTTATCTACTCTAAATATACCTGCCTTAGCCCCGGCTTCGATGGCCATATTTGCCATAGTAAAGCGTCCATCCATAGAGAGCGCCTCAATGGCTTCCCCCTCAAACTGCATCGCAGAGTAAAGAGCGCCATCTACACCGATATTGCCAATGGTATAAAGGATAAGGTCTTTACCCCCCACCCATTTTCTCAATTTCCCCTGATAGACGAATTTGATGGTTGGCGGGACCTTCATCCAGATTTCCCCGCCAGCCATAGCCGAGGCAATGTCTGTGGAGCCCATGCCGGTGGCAAAAGCTCCTAAGGCGCCATAGGTGCAGGTGTGAGAGTCAGCTCCAATGACTACCTCACCGGGCAGCACCAGCCCCTGCTCCGGGAGGAGCACATGCTCGATGCCCATCTGCCCTACCTCGAAATAAATTAAGCCTTGCTCTTGAGCAAACTCTCGCATCAGCTTGGCTTGCTCTGCTGAGGGTATGTCCTTATTAGGAACAAAATGGTCGGGCACCATGACCACCTTTTCAGGGTCAAAGACCTTCTTCACCCCAATGCGCTGGAACTCCTTGATAGCAATAGGAGCAGTGACGTCATTGGCTAAAACAAGGTCAACGCTGACCGATATCAGTTCCCCAGGGGTAACCTTCTTTTTGCCAGCATGGGCAGCCAGGATTTTCTCAGCCAGGGTCAAGGTGAATTCCTCTTCTTGGCTGCCAGCAGCCTATTGAGGGCATTCATATAGGCCTTGGCGCTGGCAACGATAATATCGGTGGAGGCACCTCGCCCGGTGTAGGTTACGCCATCGCTCTCGATCCTGATCAACACCTCGCCAATGGCGTCAATTCCTTCAGTGACCGATTTAACAGTGAACTCGGTAAGCTTGTTAGGCACCCCAATTATGCGATTAATGGCTTTATATACCGCATCCACAGGTCCGGTGCCCAAAGCAGCATCGGCCAGAACCTGACCGTCAGGGTCAATAAGCCTTACTGTAGCAGTAGGCATACCCGGCTCACCGCAGGAAACCCCAACATGGTCAAGGTGATAGATTTCGGAGATGGTGCGCATCTCCTGAGCCACAATAATCTCAATATCCCGGTCAGTGACCTCTTTTTTCTTATCGGCTAGTTCCTTGAAGGCGAGGAAGGCACGATTGAGGTCTTCTTCGCTCAGGGCATATCCCAATTCAGCTAACCTCTCTTTAAAGGCATGGCGTCCGCTCAGCTTACCCAATACCAGGCTGCTGGCCGGAATACCTACCTCCCTGGGGTCCATAATCTCATAGGTAATTGCTTTCTTAATCACCCCATCCTGATGGATGCCTGACTCATGACGGAAGGCATTTGAGCCCACAATGGCTTTATTGGGCTGAACCACAAAGCCGGTGAGTTCACTCACCAGGCGACTGGTCTTATATATTTGGGTAGCATCGATCTGGGTGGTCAGGTTGAAAAGGTCCTTACGGGTCTTGAGTGCCATCACGATTTCCTCTAAAGAGGCGTTGCCCGCCCTCTCTCCAATGCCATTGATAGTGCACTCTACCTGCCTTGCTCCTCGACGCAGGGCTTCCAGGCTATTGGCAACTGCTAACCCCAGGTCATTATGGCAGTGAACACTGACTATAGCCTGATGGATATTGGGGACATTATCGAATATGCCCTGGATAAGATTCCCAAACTCCTCTGGAATAGCGTAGCCTACAGTATCGGGGATGTTCACTGTAGTTGCCCCGGCGTCGATGACCGCCTCAAGGATTTGATAAAGGTAGGAAGGTTCAGTACGGCTGGCATCCATAGGGGAGAACTCTACATCCTCCAGATACCCTTTAGCCCGAGCCACCATGTCTCGGGAAATCTCCAGAATTTCCTCGCGGCTCTTTTTGAGCTGATAAAGGCGATGAATATCGGAGGCAGAGAGGAAAACATGGATGCGGGGGTGCTTTGCCCCTTTGACTGCCTCCCAGGCGGTATCTATAGCCCGAGGGTTAGCATGGGTGAGGGCGCAAATAGCTGGCTGATGCACCTCCTGGGCAATGAGCCGCACTGCCTCAAAGTCACCCGGCGAGCTGATGGGGAAGCCAGCCTCGACAACATCCACACCGAGCCTCTCTAGCTGCCT
>CAYWDP010000034.1:7567-18154 GCA_964457045.1 uncultured Dehalococcoidia bacterium | reverse complement strand
TAAAGGTCTGTCCCTACAGGGTGATTCATCTTTCAACGATCTCTATGAAGTCTCCTGCTAGAGATAGTGTCCCAGCCAGCCGTTCAGACATTAAGGTGCCCAAATTATCGAAATGACACCCAACAATTAGCTGGAATGTGTCATGCGTGCTTGAAGTAGCTCGCTAATTCCTTTCCATCCTTGGGGACGAAGGCTTTATATTTTTGGGCATATCTCTCTTTTAGCTCCTCTGCAGCGAGAAAGGCTACCACTGGATATCTTACGATTTCGAAGCAGCCTTCATCGTCTTCGCTATCGCCAACATACGCCACTCTGCTTTCATCTATATTCCTATCCCTGAGCAACTTTAGCAGCAGCCTGGGCTTGTTCTTATAGATGTTCAGCTCAAATTCAATAGCCCTGCCACCCTCTTCCTTAAGGTTATCAGCCTCACAAAAATCAAAGTGCTCCTTATACCCGGCCACTGTCAGAATCCTTTGGATGCCATACTTATATCCAGCAGAAAAGATGCCGGTGGTCTTTCCACTCTGGTGACACTCCTTGATTGGTCTTAGAACCCTATGATCGAGCTTAGCCTGGGTTTGTTGCCTCTTGGCATACTTGTCAACCGAGCGACATATGAAGGAGGTCGGCAAGCCGCTTATTATTCTCTTATTATAAATTTTGAACATCTCCCTTACGAAATCAAATTCAGCCTCACGACGTCCCTCGCGGTACAATGTCTCCAATTCCCCCCTGGCTTTGAGGATGCGCACCATTCTAAAGGGGTGAAAAGGGATGGAAGCTTTGAATAAGTCTGTTGCTATGCTCTCCAGTATAGGCTTCTCATCCCGATACTCTATCACTGTCCCGTTCCAGTCACATATTATGGCATCGCAAGCCATAGCGATTGCTCCAATGGTCTAACATTGCAGTTTACCATACACATCGAGGTGCTGCTATACCATCACCACTGTAAAAGTCATCGAATTGTTCACCGCCTAGGTTGCGCTCATAGACGATGATTAGATGATTATGAGTAGTGTTCTCACCGGTGTTAGTGCTGGGGGTCGCTGTTTGGCTAACAAGCTGCTTAGCACGCAGTGGCACAAGATGGCGCACCCAGACACAAACCGCGGCTTGACGCCGGTGCAGGCGGGGCGTATGCTATCTGGTGGCCCTCGGTGGTACACCGAGTTTGTAATGCGTAAACCACCGGTCGGTTCGAATCAGCTCGCTGGCTTGGGTTAAGAGATGAGTAAGTTGGTAAAGAAACTACGCCAAATCAAGGAAAGTGCTGACCAACCCTTGGGATTTAAAAGGACAAGCATCCTCCCAAGCCAGCAGATGTTACTCATCGTGGCTTTGCCTCAAAGGGACAGCGTAGCGTGGCTTGCCAAGGCTGAGGTTGACGCCATATCGATACACAGCCAGGACTTGGAACAGGGGGTGCAGACCCTTCGGCAAGTTGCTAATAGCGTAGGAGATATCCCTTGTGGCCTATGGCCTGAGACAATGACTGAGGAGGGAATGAAACAATTAAGGGAAGCAGGGGGGGATTTCCTTATCTTCGAGGCTTCTAAAGCTGCGGCAATACTGCTTCAGGAGGAAGAGTTAGGCAAGGTATTGAAAGTAGATCTTCCCCAGGATGAGGGCTTGATGAGCGCCCTCAACCAGCTCCCAATAGAGGTGGTACTTCTGGAGGTTAAAAGGGAAGGAGAGGTTCTCACCATTTCTGACCTAATCTATTGTCAATGGCTTGCTGGTCTGGTAGATAAACCGCTGTTGGTGGCTACTCAGCAAGAAATGACCGATAAAGAAATACGCTCCCTATGGGAGGCGGGGGTAGATGGGGTGGTGGTGGAGATAAAGGAGAAACAACTTCAAGAGAGGCTGACCAGGTTATCTCAGGCAATAAAGGCTCTGCCTCCAAGAAGAAAAAGGCGTGGGGAAAGAAGGGCGATGCTGACCCGCTTGGAGCCAGGAGCCACGATGCCAGAGGAGATATAACCCTCGGCTGGCAGCCCGAAAGTAGCCATTGAAATCCCCCGCTATAGGGCAGGAACCTCACGGGAGTCAAGTGCTGCACCTGGCCACCACGTTACAACGGCGCTCCTACCCATGAGAAGAAAAGGGCAATCGCCGATTTTGGCTGGTATGACAGAATTTGACAGGCAGCTTCCCAATCTAGTATCATCTTTATGGTTTCCCCAGTACTGCCTTTGAGATGTTGCACGCTAAGCAAAATTTAGGCTAAAGGAGGGAGTATGGTAGGTATCTGTTCTTACGGCGCATATGTGCCCCTTTACAGACTGACCCGAGAAGAGATGGGTAAGTTGATGGGTACGGGAGGGGCAGGAGAGCGCTCTGTAGCTGGTGCTGACGAGGATGCCCTGACTATGGCAGTGGATGCTATCCTCGACTGCACGAAGGATATAGACCGTGAGTCGATAGATGGCTTGATCAATGCATCGTGCAGCTCGCCCTTCGCAGAGAAGCAGTTGGCTGCTGTGGCCGCTTCAGCCCTCGATTTTGGTGACAACACCATGACAGCAGACGTCAGCGCCTCTCTAAGAGCAGGGACGACTGCTCTAATGATGGCCGCGGATGCCATTAAGGCTGGCTCAGCCAAGAAGGTTATAGTGTCAGCCTCTGATTGTCGACTTGGGTGGCCAACATCACCGCAAGAAGTCAATATGGGCGATGGCGCGGCTGCCCTCCTGCTAGGGGACAATGGTGTCATTGCCAGCATAGAAGGCTGCTACACCGAAACCAGCGATTTCACTGATCTGTGGCGCCCGGCAACTGACCAGTTTGTCCATAGCTGGAGTGACCGGTTCACTCTGGCAGAAGGCTACCCGCCGATGATGCGAAAGGCCATCTCTGCCGCCATGAAGAAGTTCGGGGTTACGCCCGAGGATATTACCAAGTTGGTCTACAATGCTCCTGACGCCAGGTCACATGGCGGTGTCGCCGGAGCACTGAAATTTGACGCCAAGACCCAGGTGCAGTATCCACTGTTCAACGAAATGGGCAACACCGGGGCTGCTTTCCCCCTGATGCTATTGGTGGCTGCCCTGGAACAGGCCAAGGCGGGGGATACGCTCTTGGTGGCTGGCTACGGTGACGGAGTCGATGTGATACTTCTCAAGGTGACGGATCAAATAGAGAAGGCCAGAGAACGCCACGGCGTGCTGGGCTATCTACAGTCAAAGAAGATGCTCCCTAGCTACCTGAAATACTTGCGACTGCGGCATCTTTTCCACGTGGAGCCGGCACGATATACTCCTGTCACGCCTGGCTTAGCACAACTGTGGAGAGAGCGAGACTCCATGTTCAAGCTTCATGCCAGTAAGTGCAACCAGTGCGGATGGATTGACTTCCCCATAAGAAGGATCTGCCCCAAATGCTTCTCCAAGGATGACTACGCGCAGGTCAAACTCCTTGATCAGAAGGTTACCGTTTACAGCTTTAGCGCCGATACAGTAGCCGTTATCGCTGAGGTCACTGACCCTCCGCTGGGTAGGGCTATCATCGACTTCGAAGGCGGCGCCAGAGTTGAGCTTGAGATGACAGACTACGGGAATATCGAGGATATGAAGGTTGGCCAGCCTATGGAGATGACCTTCAGGAAGCTCGAGCGGCAGGGAGATGTTGCGGCTTACGGGTGGAAGTGTAAACCAGTGCGATAGAAAGGAGTAAAAATGGGTGACATAAAAGATAAAGTTGCCATTATCGGTATGGGCTGCACCCAGTTTGGAGATCTGTGGAATAAGGGTGTGTCCGACTTGATTATCGACTGCTGCTATGAAGCATATGAAGACGCCGGTGTAGGTCCCAAGGACATTGAGGCGGTATTCGTGGGCAATGTCTCCTCCAGCATGTGGACCGGGGCCACAGTGACAGAGGCGCTGGAGCTGGATAAGATTCCCGCTACCAGGGTGGAGAACAATTGCGCCACCGCAGCGGAGGCCCTCAGGGTCGGGGCTTTCTCCGTAGCCGCCGGGATGTATGACACTGTCCTCTGCGTCGGCTTCGAGAAGCTAAAGGACTACGGCAGCGGTGCTCTTGAAATGCCTGGAGGGCTGCATCCCATTACTGTCGTTGGTTCAGCGCCTTCTTCCTTTTCCAAGTCAGCCATTAGATACTTTGAGCAGTACAAGATTCCCTATGACAAGGGAAAGGAAATCCTGGCCAAGATTGCCGTCAAGAATCATGCCAATGGCGCCTTGCATCCCAAGGCTCAGTTCCGCAGACCGATAACTTTGGAGCAGGCTATCAATGCTCCCATAATTGCCTGGCCTCTCGGATTATTCGACTGCTGCCCGGTTACCGATGGGGCCTCGGCAGCTATAATAACCCGCGCCGACAAGGCCAAGAGCTATACCCAGGATTATTGCCTGATAAAAGGCTTAGGGTTGTCGGTGGGTCGTATAGACCCATTCAAGGGTAAATTCAGGCCTGACGTTGACATTACCTTCTGGGATGAGACCTGGGTGGCGGCCCAGCAGGCTTATGAGCAGGTGGGCATAAAGAACCCGCGCCAGGAAATAGGTTCGGCCGAGGTTCATGACTGCTTCACTATCACCGAGCTAATAATCTACGAGTCCCTCGGCTTCTGCCCCCGGGGCAAGGGTCCGGAAGAGGTGGAGGCGGAGTCTTTTGCCCTCAAGGGAGACCTGCCGATCAACACCGATGGCGGGCTGAAATGCTTTGGCCATCCCGTTGGCGCCAGCGGGCTGAGGATGATCTACGAGCTGTACAATCAACAATTGGGTAGGGCTGGCGAGCGGCAGGTAAAGAACCCCAAGTTGGGGCTGGCCCACTCACAGGGTGGCACGCCGGGGATGTTCCAGGCGTCTGTCACCATTATTGGTCCCAGGGATTAGGAAAACACGCTACCTTTCAGGCTATCCTCGGTGGTTAATTTTTAAGGAAGTTGTCCTGAAGGAGGATGAATGGACTTTCGCTTTACTGAGGAAGAGGAAGCCTTTTGCAAAGAGGTGCAGGATTTCCTCAATCAAGAGATGCCACCCGGCTGGCTGGTGGATATGTACTATGATGGCGGGTCAGAGGAGTTCCACCAGTTCGGCCTAAAGATGCGGCGCAAGCTGGCAGCTAAGGGTTGGATCGGGCTCAGTTGGCCCAAGGAATATGGCGGTCAAGGAACTCCCTTAATGAAGCAGGTCATCCTGGAAGAGGAGCTAATCTATAGGAGGGCACCTTTTTACTACATAGAGACGGGCATGGTTGGCCCCCTGATCCTGCAGTTTGGCAACGAGGAGCAAAAGAGAAGGTTCATCCCTCCCATTACCCGAGGGGAGCCAGGGTGGTGTATCGGGATGAGTGAGCCCAACGCTGGCTCAGACTTAGCCGCGCTGGAGACGAGGGCAGTGGAGGAAAAGGACTACTTTGTCCTTAATGGGCAGAAGACCTGGCAAAGTGAGACCCACCATGCCGACTGGAGTATGGTTTATGCTCGGACTGACCCCAATGCCCCCAAAAGGCATCGTGGCATCAGTTGCTTTTTGGTCGATCTTAAGGACCCAGGAATTACCACACGCTTCATAGAGGATATGTCAGACTCTATGCCCTTTAATGAGGTCTTCTATGACAACGTTAAGGTTCCCAAGGAAAATCTCCTCGGCGGACTGAATGGAGGATGGAATGTGGCTTTAGCCTCAATAGCCTCCGATAGAACCCTAGGGCTATCGCTTATCCTCGTTGCTAAACGAGACTTAGAGCTCTTGGTGCAGTATTGCCGGAAGACTCACGTCAATGGCCAGCCTTTAGCCAAGGACCCTACCATCCGTAATAGACTGGCTCAGATGGCTATTGAGATCGAGGCAGGACGCAATTTAGGCTACAAACTAAACTGGATGCTAAGTAAGGGGATGCTCGTGGTAGCCGAAGGCTCCCAAATTCGAGTCCTTGGCGGCTATATTACACAACACCTGGCTAGTCTGGGAATGCAAGTCCTTGGACTCTATGGGCAACTGGATGAGAAATCCAAGTGGGCTAAGCTAAGCGGCAGAATGAAAACTAACTATCTAAGAGCATCGGCTATGGTGATGTTTGGCGGCACCACTGAGGTTTCCAAGAATACCATCGCCTCCTTCGGGCTAGGACTGCCCCGGGGATAGATTGGCATTTTGGGTGAAAGGGAGAAGAGCAATTGGATTTCCGCTTTACTGAAGAGGAGGAATCCTTCCTAAAGGAGGTGCAGGATTTCATCAATAGGGAGCTACCACCGGACTGGCCCGGGGAAGACCCTGAACTGCCTCACGAGGATGCGTTAGACGAGGTTTACCAGCTAGGCAAAGAAATAGGGCGCAAGTTGGCAGCCAAAGGTTGGCTGGGACTCAGCTGGCCCAAGGAATACGGTGGGCAGGGAGCTCCCATAACGAAGGACCTCATCTTACAAGTGGAGACGGTTTACCGTGGGGTGCCCGGTGTGAACTACTATGGGCTTTCCCTGGTCGGACCATCAATCTTGCAGTTTGGCACTGAGGAACAAAAGACAAGATTCCTTCCCCCTATTACCCGTGGGGAGGTAAAATGGTCAGTGGGGATGAGCGAGCCCAACGCCGGCTCAGACCTCTTCTCTCTGCAGTTGAGCGCAGTAGAGGAGAAGGATTGCTTTGTCCTTAATGGGCAAAAGACCTGGCAGAGCGGTGCCCACCGTGCTGATTGGTGCATAGTCTATGCCCGGACTGACCCTGACGCTCCTAAGGCTAAGGGGGTTAGCGTTCTTTTGGTTGACCTTAAAAGCCCAGGGATCACCATGCGTCGCCTTACTCACATAACCGGGCTGGCTGCCTTTGATGAGGTCTTCTATGACAATGTTAGGGTTCCCAAGGAGAACCTCCTTGGGGAGAAAAACGGGGGTTCGGCAGTGGCTTTCGCTGCCCTGGCTACCGAGAGGGGCTATGGTATCGGTCTCCTCTATAATGCCAAGCGAGACTTTGAGCATCTGGTGCAGTATTGTAAGGAGACCTGTATCAACGGGCAGCCTTTAGCCAAGGATCCCCTGATCCGAAATAGACTGGCTGAGCTGGCTATCGAGATTGAGGTGGGATGTAACCTACGCCAGAGGCTACATTGGATGGTAGGTAAAGGAATGTTCTTTGTGCACGAAGCACAGCAACTTAAGGTCTACGGGGCTAACGTGGCTCATCATATGGCTAACCTGGGGATGCAAATCCTTGGGCTTTACGGACAACTGGACGAGAAATCCAAATGGGCGAAGCTGAAAGGCAGGATGAGGCATCTTTATCTGCACCAGGTGGTGTCAAGTATCGGCGGTGGCACCAGTGAGATTGCCAAGAATATCAGCGCCAGAGTAGGGTTGGGACTGCCCAGAGGCTAAGCCTTAGACTATTTAAGCAAAGGAGGAATATGGACTTTCGCTTTACTGACGAAGAGGAAGCCTTCAGAAAGGAGGTAAGAGACTTTCTCGAGAAGGAGCTACCACCTCATTGGCCTGGGATAGACCCCGATATGTATCATGAGGACTCTTTCAAAGAGATCCACCAGGTCAGCCAGGAAATGCAACGCAAGCTGGCAGCTAAGGGGTGGCTGGGCCTAACCTGGCCCAAGAAATATGGAGGGCAAGAGGCCCCCCTGTGGAAGCAGATGATCCTGGAAGAGGAGTTGACCTATCGTGGGGCACCGGGTTATGACGCCTACTCCTTTCTAGGGGGCTGTGGGGACCTAATTCTAGAGTTCGGCACTGAAGAACAGAGACAGAAGTTCATACCACCCATGTGCCGTGGGGAAGTGAAGTGGGCCACAGGAATGAGCGAGCCCAATGCCGGCTCAGACCTGGCTAACCTCCAATTGAGGGCGGATTTGCAGGGGGACTATTTCATCCTCAATGGCCAGAAGACCTGGCAGAGTGCTGCCCACCATGCCGACTATGGTCTTGTCTACTGTCGGACTGACCCTGAGGCTCGTAAGCATCGGGGAATCAGCATAGTCATTGTCGATTACAGGAGCCCAGGAATCACCATGAATCGGATTGTCCATATGAGTGGACTGGGTGCTTTTAACGAGATGTTCTACGACAATGTCAAGGTTCCCAAGGAGAACTTGCTGGGGGAATTGAACGGGGCCTGGGGATTAGTCATGGCTGCCCTGAGCCACGAGAGAACCTACGGGGTTCAGCTTATTGTGAATATCAAGCGGGACCTTGACCTGCTAGTGCAGTATTGCAAGGAGACCCGTGTCAATGGGCAACCTCTAGCCAAGAATGCCTTGATTCGGAATAGACTGGCTGATATGGCCATTCAACTTGAAATAGCCCGCACTCTGGGCTATAAACTGAACTGGATGGCACTCAAGGGGCTGAATGCTATTACTACTGCCAATCAGATGAAGATACTGGGTGGTATCCTTACCCAGAAGCTGGCTACCCTGGGAATGCAAATCCTTGGACTTTACGGGCAACTAGGGCCAGTTGGAGGCAACTGGAGGCAGATGGATGAGAAAAAGGATAAGTGGGCCAAGCT
Organism: uncultured Dehalococcoidia bacterium; assembly: GCA_964457045.1. Classification (GTDB taxonomy): domain Bacteria; phylum Chloroflexota; class Dehalococcoidia; order UBA2247; family RBG-13-53-26; genus CAYWDP01. The sequence goes on along the minus strand of CAYWDP010000034.1, from coordinate 9,665 downwards.
GGGAGGCAGGATGAAGCACCTTTATTTGACTACAGTGTGTAATACCATCGCCGGCGGCACCACTGAGGTAGCTCGGAACGCTATCGCTATCATGGGGTTAGGCCTACCCAGGGAACCCAGGCCAGAAAAGAAGTAAATCACTAGAAAGGAGAGAACAAATGGATCTATCTTTCAGCGAAGAGCAGGAAATGCTGTGGAAGTCAGCTCGTGACTTCCTGGCTAACAAATGCCCTAAGACCATGGTTCGGGAGATGGAGGAGGACGAAAAAGGATACGTGCCTCAGCTTTGGAAGGAGATGGCTGATCTGGGCTGGATAGGGCTACCTTTTCCTGAGAAGTATGGTGGTGGAGGGTTCAGCTTTCTCGACCTGGTGGTGCTTTTGGAGGAGATGGGCCGTGCTTGCCTTCCTGGTCCCTTCCTTTCCACGGTGGTGCTGGGTGGGCTGCCCATAGCGGAATGGGGGACAGAGGAGCAGAAGAAGGATATTCTGGCTAAAGTATGCGAAGGGAAAGCCATTCTGACTCTGGCTCTCACCGAGCCTAGTGGCAGGTATGACGCTGCCTCAATCCAGGTTAAGGCTACACCTGAAGGAGATAATTATGTCATAAGTGGCACCAAGCTCTTTGTTCATGATGCTCATATTGCGGACTCCATCATTGTTGTAGCTAGGACTGCAGAGAAAGCCAGTCCGGAGGAGGGGATTACTCTCTTTATTGTAGACGGTAAGAGTCCTGGGATAAGTACCTTCGTGCTCAGGACGATTGCGGGGGATAAGCAGTGTGAGTTGACCATGGACAAGGTGAAGGTACCCAAGGCCAATATTCTAGGTAAGGTAAACCAAGGCTGGGGCATGGTAAAGAACATCATAGAATGGGCGGCGCTGGCCAAGTCAGCGGAGATAATGGGTGGAGCACAGCAAGTCCTGGAGATGACCATTCAGTATGCTAAGGAGAGGGTACAATTTGACCGCCCCATTGGCAGCTTTCAGATCATCCAGCATTATTTGGCTGACATGTCCATCGATGTTGATAGCTCCCGGGTTAGTCTACACAAGGCAGCATGGATGCTTAGTGAAGGGATTCCCTGCACCAAAGAGATTTCTGTTATCAAAGGATGGATAAGTGAGGCCTACCGGAGGGTAACGGCTCAGGCACACCAGATCCACGGTGCCATCGGCTTCACCAAAGACCACGACCTGGAGCTTTACTTTAGGAGAGCTAAGGCTGGAGAGCTTTTCTTTGGTGACGCCGATTTCCATCGTGAGATTGTAGCCCAGCAACTAGGTCTTTAGCTCACACAGTGGAAAGGAGAGCAATGGACTTTCGCTTCACAGAGGAAGAGGAAGCCTTCCGAAAAGAGGTGCAGGATTTCATTCGGGAATCACTCCCGCCTGATTGGCTGGGAGTAGACCCTGGGCCTGAGGAAGAGTCAAGAGAGGAGGTCTACCCGCTTGCCCTGGAAATGTGGCGCAAGTTCGGGGCTAAGGGCTGGATAGGGCTGACCTGGCCCAAGGAGTATGGGGGGCAGGAAGCCTCACTATGGAAAGAAATGACCCTACTGCAAGAGCTAGCCTACCGCGGGGTACCCGGGATGGACCTAGCAATAGCTCAGGCCGATCTACTCTTGAACTTCGGAACTGAGGAACAAAAGAGGAGGTTTATCCCGCCTATTGCCCGTGGCGAGGTAAAGTGGGCCATAGGGATGAGCGAGCCCAATGCTGGCTCGGACACCTTCGCTGTCCAATTACGAGCAGTAGAAGAGGAGGACTCTTTTGTCCTTAACGGGCAAAAAATCTGGTCCAGCGGTGCTCACCATGCTAAGTACCAGGTGGTCTATGCCCGGACTGACCCTGATAAGCATTTGGGCCTCAGTGTTTTTATGGTCGATCTGGAGAGCCCAGGGATTACCATGCGTCAGATAGCGCAAATGACTGGCATCCCTGCCTTTTGCGAGGTTTTCTTTGACAATGTCAGGGTTCCCAAGGAGAACCTGCTCGGGGAAAAGAATGGTGGATGGCAAATACTGCTCCACGCCTTTGGCGCCGAGAGAACTTATGGGCTATTCATCATTTACAATGCCAAACGATACCTGGAACAA
>CAYWDP010000034.1:0-7467 GCA_964457045.1 uncultured Dehalococcoidia bacterium | reverse complement strand
CGAGAGAACTTATGGGCTATTCATCATTTACAATGCCAAACGATACCTGGAACAACTAGTGCAGTATTGCCGGGAGACCTATGTCAACGGTCAACCCCTAGCCAAGGATCCTCTCATTCGAAACAGGCTGGCGCAGATGGCTATTGAGATTGAGGTAGGCTTGAATCTGGGCCACGAATTAAACTGGATGGCTACCCAGGGGACGCCTACCGTAAAGGCAAGTTCTCAAATTAAGGTACACGGTGCTGCCGTTGCTCAGCGAATGGCCAATCTAGGGCAGCAAATCCTTGGACTCTATGGGCCACTGAACGAGGATTCCAAGTGGGTCAAGCTGGGTGGCAGGTTCAGGCATACGTATCTAAGCGCGGTGGCTTTCAGTATGGCCGGTGGCACCAGCGAGACTTCCAGGAATCACATTGCCGGAAGATTCGGGTTGGGATTACCCAGGAAATAGCTTGAAGAATATCAAGAGGGGTAATGGACTTTCGCTTCACTGAAGAAGAGGAAGCTTTCCGAAAGGAAGTACAGGACTTCCTCGCTGAGGCGCTGCCAGATGATTGGATCGGGGTAGACCCCGATGGGCATAACGAGCAGGCAATAGAGGAGCTTCACCGGTTTGACCTTGAGATGCGGCGCAAGCTAGCCGCCAAGGGTTGGCTAGGTCTCCAATGGCCAAAGGAATACGGCGGCCAAGAGGCACCCACGATGAAGCAGTTCATTCTGGAGCAGGAGCTGATTTACCGGGGAGCGCCATACTGGGCGCTCTCTGCGGCGCTCATGATCGGAGACTTCATCCTCCATTTTGGCACTGAGGAGCAAAAGAGGCGATTTCTTCCTCCCATCGCCCGTGGGGAGGTGCAGTGGGCAGTGGGGATGAGTGAGCCTAATGCAGGCTCAGACCTGGCTAATCTACAGTTAAGAGCCGTAGAGGAGAATGACTGCTTCGTTCTTAATGGACAGAAGACCTGGCAGACCGGTGCTCACTATGCTGACTGGGTCATCCTGTATGCCCGGACTGACCCCAACGTCTCCAAGCATAAGGGTATTAGCGCTTTTATGGTTGATCTCAAAAGCCCAGGGGTCACCATGCGCCGTATACCGCAGATGACTGGCCACCCTGCCTTTTGTGAGGTCTTCTATGACAACGTTATGGTTCCTAAGGAGAACCTTCTGGGAGAGAGAAATAAGGGATGGAGTGTAGCCCTCTTCGGCGTTGCCACCGAGAAAAGCTTCGGACACTGGCTGCTTAACAGTGCCAGGCGAGATTTTGAATTGCTGGTGCAATATTGTAAGGAGACCTATGTCAATGGGCAGCCTCTAGCTAAGGATCCTATTATTCGAAATAGACTGGCTCAGTTAGCCATCGAGATTGAAGTAGGACGCAATCTGGGCTACAGGTTGAATTGGATGGCAATCAAGGGAATGCCAATTGTGGCTGAAGCCTGCCAGATGAGACCCTTTGGTGGCAACCTCGTCCAGCGTTTGGCCAATCTTGGCACGCAGATCCTCGGACTCTATGGGCAATTAGATGAGCAGTCCAAGTGGGCTAAGTTAAGGGGCAGAATGAAATACCTCTATCTGGGCTCAGCGGCTATGACCATTGAGGGTGGCACTAACGAGGCTTCCAGGAATACTGTGGCTACGGTCGGATTGGGACTGCCCAGAGGCTAAAAGTAGTCAGGTAATTGGCTCTTGAGTTAGAATGTGGGGGCTGAAAATTAAGTAGCTCACAAATAGAAAGGGGGATTAAATGATTGATTACAGTCGGTACAAGTTTATCAAGGTAGAAAAGAAGGAGAAGGTAGCTGTTCTTACTCTGAACAACCCTGACGCAATGAATGCCATAGGCGAGCCAGAGCATGCCGAGATAGAACAAATCTTTGAAGATATGAACCACGATCCAGAAGTGAATGCTATTATCTTGACCGGGGCAGGACGCGCTTTCTCAGCCGGTGGCGATATAAACCTTATGATAGCCGGTTTCAAAGATCACTCACTACGTATCTCAGCTAACCACGTTAAAAGAATCATTCTAAACCTGATTTCCTTGCGCAAACCAATCATCGCCGCCCTGAATGGTGCCACTGCAGGACTGGGGGCAACAATAGCCCTGCAGTGCGATGTCGTTATTGCCTCAGAGAAAGCCCGTATAGGTGACCCCCACATTGGGGTTGGTCTAGTCCCAGGTGATGGTGGGTGCATAATCTGGCCCTTATTAATAGGTATGTGCAAAGCCAAGCAATACCTGATGACTGGCGATATGGTCAATGCAGCAGAGGCCGAGCGAATTGGATTGATAACCAAGGTGGTTCCACCTGAAGAATTGATGGAAGAGGCTTGGAAATGGGCCAAGCGGTTCGCTGATGGTCCTACCTTTGCTCTAGGCTTAACCAAGATGTGCCTTAATAAAATCATAGAGGACAGGATAAACTTGCTCTTTGATACTATGATCGCCTATGAATACCATTCCATGAATTCAGAGGATCACCTTGAGGCAGCAAAGAGTTTCCTGGAGAAAAGGGCTCCGAAGTTCAAAGGAGCGGAGTCGGACCAGTTTGTGTTCTAAGTCGCGCCCATGTAACTAAGAATCTAGCCAAAAGGAGGTCTGAAAATGGATCTGGGTTTAGCTGGCAAATCAGTTATTGTTACTGGAGGGGGGTCAAATATCAATCGTGGTAACACACTAACCTTTGCTAGAGAAGGGGCAAATGTGGTGTGCGCTGACATCGATGAAAAGCAAGGGCAAAAGGTGGTTAACGAGGCTAATGCCTTGGGTGGGGGTGGGCGAACCATCCTGATTAAGACCGACGTGACCGATTGGGACTCTGTGCAGGCAATGGTGAAGAAGACACTGGATGAGTTTGGCCAGATAGACATATTGGTTAACGGGGTTGGCTGGGTTGAAACTCCTTGGGGACTGTTTAGGGAGCAAACCAGAGAAACATGGGAAAAGATGATAAACCTGAACTTCTGGAGCACTATAAACTGCACCAGAGCAGTGCTGGATCACATGATAGAGAGGAAGTATGGCAAAATTATTAATATTGGCTCTGAGGCTGGCAGGACGGGAGAATATCGCCAAGTTGTATATTCGGCGTGTAAAGGTGGTGTTATCAGCTTCACCAAGGCTTTAGCCAAAGAGCTAGGTCGCCATAATATCAATGTCAACTGTGTCTGCCCCGCAGGCGTCATCCCAGAGAAAGCTGAGCATGCAGGAGAGCTGACTATGACTCAAGGAGTTAGCCAGGAGACTCTGCCCCCAGAGTTGAAGGAGAGACAGATAAAGATGTATCCCATAGGACGTCTTGCTGTGCCGCAGGATGTGGCTAGTACAGTGGCATTTCTGGCTTCCGATGTTGCCTCCTTCATACACGGACAGACTGTCAGCGTCAACGGTGGATATAGCACGCTCTAGTAGTGGCAAGGCATTTCGGTTATCTAGATTGACGAAGTCACCCCTGAGGTGAAGATGGACGGGAAAGCAGTATCCCTGCTTTCCCGTTTCTAAGTCTTGGAGGTTGCATGGGAGAGATAAAGAGTGCTTGGGAAATTGCTATGGAAAGGGTGGAGGGATTGGAGAAGCTTTCCCCCGAGGAGCTTAGAAGACAGAGGGAGGAGGAATATGCCTTAATAGGGCAGGTATTAGCCGATAAATACCTTGGCGGGCTTGGCTTTTGGCAATTGGAAGTAGAGCTGGATAAATATAGTGCCGAGAAGAGAGCATTGGTAAAGAGAGCCCTCATATCGAAATTAGCCCAGGCAATAGAGCTAGGGAACTATGAACGACTGGAGAAGGCGATAGAAGGCATCTCTGGCCTAAAGCAAAAGAAAGGGATTGGGAAAATCAAGGATGAAATAGAACAGCTTTTCCAAGAATATGAGCAGGGGGAGGAAAAGGAAAGCCGAGAAATAGAGAAATCAGCCAGGGAAATATTGCACCAGTTAAGGATCTCTGGAAGTGCTGTCGGGGCAATTAATCCCAAGGTTATCCCCCAGTGGCAACAAGGTTTAAATAGGCTTGCCCAGCCATATGAGGAAAAGCTGGAGCAACTTAAACAGAAACTTATCGACCTTTCTGGAGTATAGACTAACGCAAAGATAGGCAGTAGGTTATGTAGGCACCTAGAAGGGTTTCTACGGTGAAAAGAAAGGAGATACTATGGAAATCAAGAAGGTAGGTGTGGTGGGTTGTGGACTAATGGGCTCAGGCATTGCCGAGGTCTGTGCTCGTTCTGGCTACTCGGTGGTAGTATCAGAAATTAACCAAGAGCTCCTGGATAAGGGTATGGCAGCACTCAAGTCTTCGCTGGATAAAGCGGTTAGCAAGGGTAAATTAGCGGAGCAGGATAGAAAGGCTACCCTAGGACGCCTCCAGGGCACAACTAAGATGGAAGATTTCAAGGATTGTGATTTGGCGATAGAGGCAGTGATCGAAAACTTGGAGGAAAAGAAGAAAGTGTTTGCCTCCCTGGATAGAGTTTGCCCTCCACACGCCATCTTAGCTAGCAACACCTCCTGTCTATCCATTCTAGAGATGGCTATGGCGACAAGGAGACCAACCCAGGTGATTGGGATGCATTTCTTCCAGCCCGTCCCTGTTATGAGGATGGTGGAGATTGTAAGATCAATTCTTTCCTCAGAGGAGGCGATCGAGACAGCAAAGAACTTCAGTAGCTCTCTTGGTAAGGAAGTAATCTTGGCCAAGGATGTGCCTGGTTTTCTGGTTAATCGCCTCGGCTTTCCTTATATGATGAACGCCATCCGGATACTTGAAGAAGGATGGACCACTGTGGAGGATATTGATCGAGCCTGGATGCTGGCCACAAATGCCCCTATGGGTCCCTTTATGCTGATGGACTTCGCTGGGCTTGATACCATGTATTCCATGGCTTGTGCTATGTATGATGAATTCAAAGACCGCCTCTATGCCCCTCCGCCCCTTTTGAGGAAGATGGTTATTGCCGGTCAGCTAGGAAGAAAGAGCGGCAAGGGTTTCTATGACTATAAGTAGTAATGATGAAGATATTAGTCACCAATGATGATGGTATATATGCTCCTGGGCTGTGGGCACTGGCTGCTGAGCTCAAAAAGGTGAGCCAGGTGATGGTGTTTGCTCCCAACCGCGAGCAGAGTGGTATAGGTACTGCCATCACCCTGCGTCAGCCAGTTCGCCTCACCGAGGTAGAATCCTCAATACCTGGAATAAGGGCCTATGGGATTGAAGGAACTCCAGCGGACAGCGTCATTCTAGCCCTGGAAACGGTGGAAGATATAGCGATGGTCTTCTCAGGTATAAACAAAGGAGTAAACATGGGTGACGATGTACTCCTCTCTGGCACGGTAGGGGCAGCTCTGCAGGGTTACCTTCATAACTTGCCATCTATCGCCCTCTCAGTGCCAGCGGCGGAGGAAATGCACTTTGAGGTTGCGGCTAAATTAGCAGGGCTGCTAGCCCGCAAGATTGCTGCTGGAAATTCTAAGAGCATGCTGCTGAATATAAACTTGCCCAATTTACCCTTGAACGAGATAAGAGGTATTGAGGTTACCAGGGTAGGGAGAGGAGGATATAGCAATGCAATCAAATTGGGTCATGATGGGAAAGGAAACAATTACCGGATTGTATTGAGGCAACCACAGTGGAATGCGGGACAAGGAACAGACATATGGGCAGTGGAGGGGGGTAAGATTTCCATCACCCCTCTTCAAGGAGAGCTAAGGACTGCCCAGGGAATCCCATTAGATGAAGATTTGCCCTCTTTGCTCCTTCGAGAGCTGAGCTTGTAGACTTGTAGAGAGATTTGTCTCTACCCCTTCCCTGCGCTATACTATTTATAGATGCCACAATTATTCACCGTAATTACCCCTCAGGAAGCATGGCTTAGAATTGAGCCATATCTTCACCCCATAGAAAGGGTGGAAATTATGGCTACCGAGGAGGCTCTGGGACGGGTCCTCACCGAGGATGCCATCGCTCCCAGTGACCTACCTTCCTTTCCCCGCTCAGTCATGGATGGCTATGCGGTGAGAGCCGAGGATACTTATGGCGCCTCAGAGAGTTTACCAGCGTACCTAAGAGTAGTAGGTGAGGTGACTATGGGGAACCCGGCTGAAATAACCCTCTCCCCTGGAGAAGCAGCCTTAATCCATACCGGTGGCATGTTAGCTAGGGACGCCAATGCCGTAGTGATGTTAGAGAACACCCGTGAGGTAGATGCCTCCACTATTGAGGTGGTCCGCCCTGTAGCCAAAGGAGAGAATGTCCTCCGAATAGGGGAGGATATGGCTAAGGGCAAGGCATTGCTTCCCCGTGGAAGCCTGCTTCGACCTCAGGACATCGGGGGATTGCTCGCTTTGGGCATCACCAAGATTACCGTTTTCCAGAGGGTCAGAGTAGCCCTTATCTCTACTGGAGACGAGCTTGTGCCACCAGAGGATGAGCCGAAGCCAGGGCAGATAAGAGGGATCAACGCTTACACTTTAGCCGGCCTTACCTTGAGGGCTGGGGGTATCCCCATAAAGTCAGGTATTATCCCAGATGACTATCAAGCCCTGAAGGAGGCTGCCGAGAGGGGCATGAGAGAGGCTGATATAGTAGTTATCTCTGCCGGCAGCTCAGTAAGCACCCGCGATATAACTGCCCAGGTTATCAACTCACTCGGCAAGCCTGGTATTCTAGTCCACGGCATCTCTCTCAGACCGGGAAAACCTACTATTCTTGCCTCAGTTGACCAGAAGCCCTTCTTTGGCTTGCCAGGTAATCCCGCCTCAGCCATGATAACCTTCGACCTCTTTGTTATCCCCTCTATTTATAAGCTTGGCGGGTGTAGCCAGCCACCAAAGCGATATCTTAAAGCAAGGCTTAGCCGCAACATCCCTTCAGCAGCAGGGAGGGAAGACTACGTTCCAATAAAGGTAGAGGAAAGAAACGGTGAGCTATGGGCGGAACCAATCTTCGGCAAGTCCAACCTCATCTCCACCTTGATCAAGGCAGATGGCATAGCTCAGGTGCCCTTAGACAAAACCGGGCTGGCAGCCGGTGAAATAGCTCTGGTGAAGATGTTCTAATGTAGGGGCGGACGTCTCTGTCCGCCCGCCTTAGGCGGGACGACACAGAGGTCGTCCCCTGCGCTTGGCAGGTCTAAAGACCTGCACTACCTTGAGAAAAATAAGAGTAGGGGAGACCCTCGTGGTCTCCCGAAGTTGGGAGGGGACAAGCCCCTCCCCTACAGAGGTGCTAGTAAGATATTTTAATTGGGATAAAAATGAAAGAAAGGCATCTTTACCTCGAAGATATCCCCTTGGAGGAGGCTTTAGGTAAGTTCCTCGCCGCCTTAGAAAAGGTGGGAGGCCTTGGTTTATTACCTGGGGAATGGGTTCCTGTTGAAGAAGGGCTAAATAGGATCACCGCTCAGCCAGTCTGGGCTAAAATCTCCTCTCCCCACTATCATGCTGCTGCCATGGATGGGG
>CAYWDP010000033.1:0-18280 GCA_964457045.1 uncultured Dehalococcoidia bacterium | reverse complement strand
GTCTTATCTTCCTCCTCCCTTATCTGGCTCTTAAGCTGCTCAACCTGTTGCTGTAGGCTCATTAACTCCTTAGGATTTTTCACTGAGCCAGCGTAAAGTTTTTGTTGCAGAGGACCAGCCTTAGCTTGCAGGTCATCGATTACCCATTCCGCTGTTTTCTGCTTCTTTTCCAGTTCAGCCAGGTTTTCTCGCTTTCTCTCCACCTCTGCTTTCACCTCTGTCAATGCCTCATTATGGCTTAGCTGGCTCTCTACTTGCGATAGCATTTCAGTCTTCTTTTCCAAATCTAGGTCAATCTGCTGCAAATCGTGCAATCGTCTCCCTAAGTTCACCACATCCCCTTAATAAGTGTTGAATTCCTCCCGCCAGAGATCGCCCTTCGGTAGTAGCAATGTGATATGGCGAACCTCAATTGAAAAGCCCCCTTCCTTTATATTATAATCCTTTTAGCAATTAAGAGGAAAGAGGTCGTTTAGTAATCCTTATGTGTCATTCTGAGGGAGCACAGCGACCGAAGAATCTTGCTCAGGGTAAACTCCATGAGGGGAAAGAATCTAGACCCTTCGCTAGCGCTCAGGGCGACAAAATAAACGCCCAAGGGGAAAACTTTGCTGAGGACTCATAGTTGCGGAGATTTAACCACAAAACACATTGGTGAGACGGTGACCCTCGCCGGCTGGGTGCATCGCCGCAGGGATCACGGGGGGTTAATATTCATTGACCTCAGGGATAGAGAGGGCTTAGTCCAAGTGGTGTTTAATCCCGCGGTATCTACCGTGGGGCATGAATTAGCTGACAAAATACGCAACGAACATGTAATAAGAGCCTGGGGTGAGATTGCTCGCCGCCCTTCTGGTACTGAGAACCCGAAGATGCCCAGCGGAGAAATCGAGTTAATTGCCACAGGCTGTGAAATCCTCAATCCTTCAAAGAACCCTCCCTTCTATATTAATGAAGAGACTGAGGTGGAGGAGAACCTCAGGTTAAAGTATCGTTATCTGGACTTACGTCGACAGCGGATGAAGGAGAATATTATCCTTCGTCACCGAGTAATAAAGTTTCTCCGTGATTTCCTTGATGCCAGGGGATTTATCGAGATTGAGACCCCCATTTTGATTAAGAGCACCCCTGAGGGGGCGAGGGATTTCCTGGTGCCCAGCCGTCTCCATAGTGGCAAATTTTATGCCCTTCCCCAGTCACCTCAGCAACTTAAACAATTGCTGATGGTGGCTGGTTTTGAGAAATACTTCCAGATAGCTAGGTGCTTCCGCGATGAGGACTTACGTGCCGACCGCCAGCCTGAGTTCACTCAGCTAGACCTGGAGATGAGCTTCGTAGAAGAAGAGGATATACTCAATCTGCTGGAGGAGATGTTTACCTCCTTGGTAGAAACGGTCAAGCCTTCGATGAGGATGATTAAGCCTTTCCCTCGTCTCTCCTATGAAGAGGCGATGGAACGTTACGGGACTGATAAACCTGACATTCGCTTTGGCTTAGAATTTAAGGATCTAACCGATATCGCCGCCAAGTCTGACTTTGCTGTTTTTCGCACCGCTGCGCAGGAGGGGGGAAAGGTGAAGGGTATCTGCGCCCCAGGATGTGCCAGCTATTCCCGCCGCCAGCTTGATGAGCTAGCAGAACTGGCTAAAGCTTATGGAGCTGAGGGATTAGTAACCCTAGCCTTGAAAGAGGAACCTGCTAACTTGGCTGTGGACATAGCCAGCTCCGTGGCTGCCAAGTTCTTGACTTCAGAGCAGATCAGGGAGATAGGTAGCCGCTTCGGAGCTAAAGGGGGAGACCTTCTCCTCATCGTTGCTGGGAAGCCTGGGGTAGTCAATAAAGCCCTGGAGCAAATAAGGCAGGAGATGGCTCAGCGCCTCGGGCTTATTGACCCCAATCTCCTTGCCTTTGTTTTCATTGTTGGCTACCCGCTGTTTGAGTGGAATGAAGAGGAAAAGCGCTGGGAGCCAATGCACCATCCCTTTACCGCCCCTAAAGAAGAGGATATCCCGCTGTTAGAGACTGCACCAGAAAAGGTGAGGTCTCGACATTACGATATCGTCTGCAATGGCTGTGAACTCTCCAGCGGGAGCATCCGCATTCATAATCGAGAGGTGCAAGAGAGAATATTTCGATTGCTTGGCTATAGTCAAGAAGAAATAGAAATTCGTTTCGGGCATTTGCTCGAGGCTTTGGAGTATGGAGCGCCTCCTCATGGTGGCATCGCTCCAGGCATTGATAGGTTGGTGATGCTCCTGGCAGGTGAGCAGAGTATTCGGGAGGTAATACCTTTCCCCAAGAATCAGAGTGCCTATGACATGCTGTTCGATGCTCCTTCGGAGGTGTCAGAGGAACAGCTTAGGGAGTTAGGGCTTGCCTTACGGGACGAGTTATTACAGTAGGATAGGAAAAAGAGGTGAAGATATCAAACCAGAGTGTAGAGAATAGTCAAGCGATACTTCATATCGAGGCTGAGCCTCAAGAGATGGAGGAATCGCTAAACAAGGCTTACCATCACCTGGTGAAGGAAATTGATATACCGGGCTTCCGCAAGGGGAAAGCACCTCGACATGTATTGGAGCGCTATGTCGGTAAAGAGGAACTCCAGAGGGAGGCTTTAGAGCATTTGATACCTCAACTTTGTAACCAGGTCATTGAAGAGCAAAAAATGGAGGTCATTGCCCAGCCTCAGATAGAGATCATCCAAGTTGACCCTGTAGTTTTCAAGTCGACCTTCCCCCTTCGTCCCCAGGTTGAGCTAGGTGATTATCAGCATATCAGGCTTTCTCCCGAACCTGCTGAAGTGACCGAGGAGGAAATCAGTAGCGTTATAGAGCAGCTCCGCGAACGACGTGCCGTGTGGGCCCCAGCAGAACACCCGGTATCCTTTGGAGATCTGGTGACTGTTGACATAGAGGAGAAAAGAGAAGGTGACCTTACTAACAGCTATCAGGGGCAACAGTTCCCCGTAATCCAGGATTCACCACTCCCCCTGCCAGGTTTTGCAGAGCATTTAGTGGGGATGGAAAAGGGTGAGGAAAGAAAGTTTTCCCTTTCCTACTCTGATGATTATGAATTGAAGGAGCTTGCTGGCAAGCAGTATAATTTTAAGGTGAAGCTTATTGAGGTTAAAGAGAAGCACCTCCCTGAGTTGAATGATGAGTTTACTAAGAGCCTTGGGCAGGGTATGGAAACCCTTGATGCCCTTCGAGGCTCAACTGCTACCAGCTTGAAAAATATAGCTGAAGAGAGGGCGAAGAGAGACTTTGAGCAAAAAGTGATAGAGGCAGTGGTTGACTTGGCTAAGGTAGAATTCCCGCCTATCCTAGTGGAACAGGAGATCGATCGCTTCCTCAGCGAGAGGGATAGGATGTTTAGAAGACAAGGAGGGCTGGAAAGCTATCTCAAAACCTTTAACAAGACTGAAGAGGAGGTGAGGGAGGAACTTCGTCCTAGAGCCACTGAAAGAGTCATTCAATCATTAGTCTTAGGCAAGATAGCTGAAGAGAAGAAGATTGAGGCAAGCCCAGCAGAGATAGAGGCTGAGATTGAGAAAATGATAGGGGGCGATGAAGAGAACGCAGAGGAGCTACACAAGATATTTAGCACCCAGCAGGGACACCGCTGGATCGAGGAGAGATTAATCACCCAAAAGACAGTGCAGCACCTGGTGGAAATAGCCACTAGCAATGCTACTGAGGAAGGAGATAGCACTGAGATTCTGGAAAGGAGTTAAAGATGAAGATATTGCCTAGAGGGGTAATTCCTATGGTGATTGAATCTGGAGCTAGGGGGGAGCGCGCCTTTGACATCTACTCGTTGCTCTTAAGAGAGCGCATCGTTTTCTTAGGGATGCCCATTACTGACCAGATAGCCAACCTCACCATTGCTCAGCTTCTCTATCTGGAGCGAGAAGATGCCGACAAGGATATAAACCTCTATATCAATTGCCCCGGTGGTATAATCAGTGCCGGTCTGGCTATTTATGATACTATACAGCTCATCAAACCTGATGTATCTACCATCTGTGTTGGTCTGGCAGCTAGTATGGGGACCCTTCTCCTAGCTGCTGGAGCAAAGGGGAAACGCTATGCCCTGCCCAATGCCACTATCCACATGCATCAGGCGGTAGGTGGTGCTCAGGGTCAGGCGGCAGATATAGAGATCGCTGCTAAGGAGATTATGCGCTTACAGGAGATGATTCGGAATATCCTAGCCAGGCATACCGGACAGCCTGTAGAGAAAATTACCCATGATACTGACCGCGACTTCTACCTCAGCCCAGAGCAAGCAGTGGAATATGGCATCGTAGACGAGATATTGGCCAAACCACCTAAGTAAGGATGCTTTTTATAGCTGCTGACCAAAGCTTATATGGTATGCTTGGGATAATTCAGCTAAAGAGGGAAGCCCCTCTCTGGCACCCATTTTGCTAATGCAGAAGAGAGCCATCATATCACCCAGGAATCCACATTGGTGCAAGTCCTTCCCTTTTAGGAATCCATAAAGAAATCCGGCAGCGAAAGCATCACCAGCACCTGTGGTATCTATGACGGGTTCAGTTTGCTTTGTCCTCGATTCAATCAGGTATTCTTCCTCCCTAGAGAGGATGTGAGCCACTAAGGTAGCTCTATTTGCCTTCCTAGCTAATTTGGTCTTGGCGTTCCCCAAAGTAGTAACCACTATATGACAGCCCTGCTCCAAGCACTTTTTTGCCCCGCTGGCGAAATCCTCTCCTGTGAGCTGCTTCATTTCGCTTCGATTGATAAACAGGAGGTAGGTCTTATTCAATAGCGGGGTGAGTTTTTGCATACCTTTAGCAGTATATATCGACCCGGGGGCAAAGCTTACCTTAACTGAGGGATTGAGCTGGGCTACTACTCGCTTTTGCAGCTCAAACTGTGACTCATCAACGAAAGAGGAGAGGTGAAGTACCTTGGCTTGGTTTACATAATCTAAATATATGTCCTCTGCCTCTAACAAGCTGTTGGCACCGGGCATAATATAAAGAGAGCGCCTGCCCTGATCATCACTGAGGCATAGAGCCGAGCCTGTTTTCGCCCCCTTTTTAACCCTGATTTGGCTCACGTCAACGCCTCCTCCAGCTAAATCCTCTACTAGCATCCTTCCTATCTCCTCATCGCCCACAGCACCAATAAAGCCAGTTCTTACCCCAAGCCTTGCCAGCCCATAGATGGTGTTGGCTGCCGACCCTCCTGGATGGAAGCTGAATTCTTTCACTGACGCTTCGCCATCAATGAGGATGCGTTCCACGCCATATAATTGGTCCATATTCATTGCCCCTATTCCAACGACTTCAACAGAGTTCATGTCTTCTACCCTTTCCTCTGAGGCTGTCTAATGTCATTGCGAGGACCCCGACTTATCGGGGAACGAAGCAATCTGGAGGATACCCAAGAGATTGCTTCGCTCCGCTCGCAACGACAGCTAAATACTCTCTTTCACCCGATTATAGACGAGGGGTAGTAAGCAGTCAAAGGTAGTAGAAGCGAGATTATTTAAGAATGTAGCACGAGGCTTTAGCCTCGCTACGAAAAGGCGACTCTAAAGAGTCACGCTACATTGAGAGTAAATGCAAGAGGCAAGGTGGCTAATCAATCTCGTAAAAGCACGTCTAGCGAATTCCGGGGATCATGATAATGGACACTGAGGTTTAACCAAGGAATGTAGGGGAGACCCTGGTGGTCTCCCGCAACGGGAGGGGACAAGCCCTCCGTTAGTGCTTTGCCTATCGGAGTCCGACAAATCAGACCTCCCCTACAGTTCCTTTTCAGCCTAACTTGGCTGCCTCCTCTCTGACGAGGCGGCGGATACGACGGTGAACCTCCAGTATCGGAGTGAGGTCCTTCACCCCCTCAAGCCAATGGAAATGCTCTCTATTCCTTGCACCTCCAATTTTCTCCTTTTCCTTCACCACACCTTTTGCTGCTTCCTTGCCCCCCCCTTCCCAAGCCTCCAGAATAGGGGATAAGTCAGACAAGTGGGTAGAGGCTAAGCCGAGGCTGGCATAGGGTAGGGCGTATTCATTGGCATTGAAAGCGATGGCTAGTCCCCCTGCCTGACTAACGGCTTGGAGCATTTTAAAATCGGTGATGCTATCACCAACGGCAACGAAATTGCTCAGGGACTGCCCGCAGTCCTGGGCGAATTTTGTCAGGGCTTCTACCTTTCTTCTTCCACCCACAGGTTTTACTTCCTTCATAATCTTACCTAGCTCAGTGGAGGGCAACTCGGACCAAAAGAAATGGTCTAGGTAATGCTTCATCTGCTCATCATCATTTGAAGGCAAGGATAGGATCTCTTTCTCCGCTTTCTCCACCCTGAGCAAGTCTTCTTTACATAACACTCTGGCGTATCGATCCAGAGGGAAGAAAGTACAAGCCACTCCCTTCTGAGCAATGCCTACCCTCTGAGTGATAGTAAAAGCATATTGTTCATAGCTGGTGCTAATACAGAATACCCTCCAGTTCCTGGAGTGAAGCCTGGAAATAAGCTCTTTGGCGCCCTCAACTAGCTTTGCAGTCTGGGCCAGCGATCTAATGCTGGCTTCACCGATGCCGTGATAAAGAAGAAAGGGCACTATAAGAGCCAGGGTATCCCCTGGCTCATAACCCTCCCTCTCCTCCAGGGTCAATAGGTCATCGTAGCGGCTAATAGCCTCAAACACCCTATCGCCCTGAGGGAAGAGCTTCATTAGCTCATAGGCATTATCCTGAGGTGATAGAGGTCCCTCCAGGTCAAAGCAGATGAAGCAGCTCATCTAGCCTTCCTCTGTACAATTTCATCTATTTCTAGTGTCAAATCGTAGCCCTTGATGGGTTTTCCACCAGCATCAACTATCTTCCCTTGTTCTATCTTAACCTTTCCTTCACTAAAGGCTTTGAGGGTAGCAGTAATCAAAGGGAATTCTCTAGCTAAGCCATGCTGGCGGATAAGCCTGAATAGAGGGTTATTTTCTCCTTGCTGCCTCTTTATTTGTTCCAGAGAATGTCCCCTTATATCCTTCCAATGTTTATCAAAGGTCTCGCCTCTAATGGAGAAGGTGCAGTAAGTTACTGGGGGCCCCTTATCTAGCTCAGGGGTTACTAAATGCATCATCACCCCTGTTTGAGAAGCTCTGTCTTCAATCAACTTCCAGATCACCTCTTGCCAGGTCCCGGTGGGTCCCCCCGGGGCAGCAGGGTGGAGATTGACCATCTGGTACTTTTGACACATCTCATCGCCGACAATAAGCATGTAGCCAGCAAGCACACATAGGTCAGCATGAAACCCCTCTAGTCGTTTCATTACTTCTCTGTCATATTCTAACCGCCACTCCAGGAGGGATTCGGCTCTCCCTTGAGGTTGGAATTTGTGAGATGAAAGACAAATAAGGGGAATATGATAACCTTTCACCAATTCGAAGAAGAGGTCGCTCTCTATTGTTTCACCCCACTCTCGGTTGCTGAAGACAAAGCAGATATCTGCCTCTATCTCGCTCTGTCTTATGCTATCCTGAACCACTGTTAATAAGTCACGGGCTGCCTTATCCCGTCCTGTAGAGAACCAACCAATTCTCAGCATTTTCGCCCTGGAAGTCGTCTTTTTAGCTCCAGCCACATAGTGGGGATGTGAACTAAGGGACAGCTGCGGCGACCAAATATCTTGCCCTGTGCTAGGGCAGCGCGAAATTCCTCACTCCCGTTGAACTCCGGCATTTCCACATAGGCACGACCAATTTCATGAGGAATATGAGCATCGCTACCAGCACTACACAGAAGCCCGTATTCTTGGGCAAAGAGTTTAGCCTTTCTATTAGGGCTGCTTAGTATAACCCGAGAGTTAAACACCTCGATAATATCGATTTCAGGCAAAAGCTTCTCCATTTCCTGATAATTCACTATCCCTCTCAGGCGATCGAAGGGATGGGAAAGGCACACCAGTCCCTTTTGAGCCCTAATTTGGGCAATCGCCTCTTCAGCAGAGATACCGCTAGGTATTTCATCTTGAAGAAACAATCCCATAATCTCTCCTAGAGGGGTAAGAATCTCCTCGGCGACGATCACCTCAAAAGGGGCAATCTCCTTCAGCTTGAGGGCACCGACAATGGTGCCATGGTCTGCTATAGCAACACAACTGATCCCCACCTTAAGGCAGCGATCGATAATGCTTTCCAATGACATGTGGGAGTCATAAGAGTATTTGGTATGGATATGTAGGTCAGCCCTTAACACAGACTCTCACTCCTGAATTTGTCTAATTATGTATCGAGGCTTCGTAAAAAATGGGTGAAGCGAATTCTTCAGGAGAAACTAGCCCACCCTTTCCAGGTACTCCCCGGTGCGAGTATCAACTTTAACAGTATCGCCACCACTGATAAACAAGGGGACCTGGATTACCAAGCCTGTCTCCAGAGTAGCAGGCTTACTTCCCGCAGTAGCTGTGTCTCCTTTAAAACCAGGGCCTGTTTCAGCAACCTTCAGCTCCACTGCAACAGGTAACTCCACGCCTACAGGCTCATTTTTATAGCTCAGCATCTCTAGGGTCATCCCCTCCTTCAAATAGTTGAGGGCATCGCCCAGGAGATCAGCATTAAGAGGGGTCTGCTCAAAGCTTTCAGTATCCATGAAGTAATAAAGCCCGCTCTCCTGATAGAGATACTGTGCACTGTGGTGTTCCAGACGTGCTCGAGGAAACCTCTCACTAGCCTGAAAGGTGCGTTCAATGGTATGACCAGCCCGGATATCTCGAAGCTTCAGCCTAACCTGAGCACTCCCTCTTCCTAGCTTAAGGTGATGGTAATCAAGAATTCGATATAGCTGCCCATCCAGCTCTATAGTGATGCCTTTCCTAAGCTCGCTGCCACTAAGCATCTACCACAACCTCGCCTATTTCCTTACTTTGGTAAGCGTCTTTGCCTTGCCTTTCTCCACTATCACCATATCCTCGATCCTCACTCCTCCCCAGCCACTAAGATAGATAGCCGGTTCAATGGTGAATACCATATTTTCAGCCAGGACATCCGTAGCGCTGGGACCAAGCCTAGGCTGCTCATGAGTAGCCAATCCGATGCCATGTCCCAGCCCATGGCCAAAAGCACCTTCGTAGCCCTCCCGCCGGATGATTGTTCGAGCAAGGTTGTCCACCTGCTCACCAGTCATCCCAGCTTCCAGATTGGCTATAGCAGAGAGTTGAGCTTGAAGAACAAGATTATAAATTTTGGTAAAGTTATCCTCCCACGAGCCAAGGCATAGGGTTCGGCTCAAGTCGCTGGAGTAGCCCTCCACCCGCGCCCCCAGATCAACGATAATAGGCTCGCCAGAGGAGATGGTTCGCTCTGTAGGTCTGGCATGTGGTAGGGCAGCGTTGGGACCCGAAGCCACGATAATATCAAAAGGGACAGGCTCGCTGCCCTTTTCCCGGAGGAATTTCTCTATCTCCCAAGCTACCTCTTTCTCTTTCCTCCCAGGATGAATTTCCTGGGAGATATATTCCAAGGCATTATCAGCCAGCTCAGCCGCTTCTATTAAGCAGGTTACCTCCTCCTCTTCCTTCACTGCCCGGAGGGAGTCCACCAATCCTTCGGTAGGGATAAGCTGGAGCTTTAGCTTATCTGCCTCTTTTGCCAGGCAACGATAGTCAGCATAATTAAGGCTTGCTTCAAAGCCCAACCTCTTTATCTCCCATTTAGATATCAATTCTACCAGCCCCGCGGGATCGCTCTCGCTTTTTATTCGAACAATCTCAAAATCAGCAGCCTCCCTCTTGGCTTGCTCAAGGTGAACGAAATAGGTGGCTAAGATAGCGCTATCCTGCGAGATGAGCAAGACTCCTGAACCAGTAAAGCCACTAAGGTAGCGGCAGTTTTCCGGCTGAGAGATAAGGATACTATCTAATCCCTCTTCAAGGAGTTTTTGACGCAGCTTTCGTAATCGCTGGGTTACTGCCAAGCCTTTCCTCTTAACTCTGCTACCAAAGTCCTTAAGGCAGCGATATACCCCTTCCAGCCTAACCCACTAATCTGCCCTTTGGCAATAGGGGCGATGACTGACCTTTGCCGGAATTCCTCCCTAGCATAGATATTGGATAGATGAACTTCAATCACAGGGAGATCTGTATCCCCAAGAGCGTCTCGAAGGGAGAGACCATAGTGAGTCAGTGCCCCTGGGTTAATAATTATGCCTTCTGCTGTAGGCGACTCTGCCTGAATAAAATCGATCAGAGTCCCTTCACTATTAGACTGGAAAGTGATTATTTCTACCCCTAATTCTTTGGCTTGCTGTTGAAGGAGGGAATTGATCTCCTCCAAGGTCTTATCCCCGTAAATCTCCTTTTTTCTCTTTCCTAGCAGATTCAGGTTTGGTCCATGGACAATTAATATTTTCATTTCCGTTCCCTCACTCTTTGACCGTAAGCGGCTTGGTAGTCTTGCATCTTGGGTAACCGCTACAGGCCAGGAATTTTCCATAGCGCCCCATCCTGATCACCATAGCACGGCCACACTGGGGGCAGAGCTCATTCGTTGGCTGGTCAGCTTCTTTTACCTTTACCATATGAGTGCTTGCCTTACTGAGCGTCTCCTCAAAGGGGGTGTAAAACTCTTGAATTGTCCCTACCCAACCCCGCTCACCACGGGCTATCTCGTCCAATTGCTCTTCCATCTGAGCAGTAAATCCTATGTCGACAATTTGGGGGAAATGCTCCACCAGCAAGTCGTTGACTACAAAGCCAAGGTCTAAGGGGTGAAACCTTCCGTCTTTCCTTTCCACATAACCCCGCTGTCGAAGGGTAGAGATAATAGGGGCATAGGTGCTAGGGCGCCCAATACCCCTTTCCTCGAGCGCCTTTACCAGGGTGGCTTCATTGTAGCAGGGTGGAGGCTGGGTGAAGTGCTGCTGCGGAAAGAGGTCTATGAGTCGGAGCTCCTCGCCCTCGGCTAATGGGGGTAGAGGGGCTTTATCTTTCTCCTCTTCTTCTGCTTCATCCTTTCCCTCACTGTAGAGGGTGAGGAAGCCAGAGAAATACAAAACTGAGCCCGTAGCCTTTAGGATATAGATTTTTCCCTCTTGAGGCTCCTTTGCCTCTATATCTACAGCAGTAGTATCAAACAAGGCTGCTGCCATCTGACTGGCCACCATTCGCTTCCAGATAAGCTCGTAGAGTTTCGCTTGGTCAGGAGTGAGATAGGGCTTAATAAGACTGGGCTCACGCTCAACCCCTGTGGGGCGGATAGCTTCATGAGCTTCCTGAGCCCCCTTAGCTTTTTTGGTGAATAGTCGGGGGCGAGAGGGGAGGAACTCAGCTCCATATTTCTCGGATATATAGTGGCGAGCCTCTTTTAACGCTGACTCAGCTACCCTGGTGGAATCAGTACGCATATAGGTGATAAGTCCTACTACGCCTTCGTCTCCAATAGGTAAGCCTTCATAGAGTTGTTGCGCAATACTCATCGTATGTCTGGCAGCAAACTTCAGCTTGCGCCAAGCCTCCTGCTGGAGGGTGCTGGTGATAAAGGGTGGTGCGGGTTGGCGAGATAGTCTTTTCTGGCTTATCTGGCTAACAAGGTAAGTCGCTACCTTTAGCTGGTTAGCAATCGGCTCTGCTTCCCCTTGACAATGAATCTCCAGTTTCTCACCCTTGTCTTTAATTCCGAGAAGTTTAGCTTTAAATCTGGCAGCCCTTTTGTCCATCTTGGCCAGCTCGACTTCAATAGTCCAATATTCCTGAGGAACAAAATTCTGGATCTCCCGCTCACGCTCCACTATCATTCTCAAGGCTACTGATTGAACCCTTCCAGCAGAAAGACCTCCTTTTACCTTTCGCCACAATAAAGGGCTGATTTTATAGCCTACCAGGCGGTCAAGGATTCTCCTAGCTTGTTGAGCATCAACCAAGTGCATATCGATTTGACGGGGATGACGAAAGGCCTCCTTAATTGCCTTCTCAGTTATCTCATGAAAGACTACCCGATGCCTTGGCACCTTCCTAAGTCTGGCTGCCTCGATTAAATGCCAGGAGATGGCCTCCCCCTCTCGGTCAGGGTCGGTAGCCAAATACACTGCCAACGCTTTCTCCGCCGCTTCCTTTATTTCCTTTACAATCGCTCTTTTCTCTTTAGGGACTGCATAATAAGGGGTAAATCCGTTTTTCACATCTACCCCAAGTCGCTTCCGGGGCAGGTCTCGCACGTGACCCAGGGATGCCTTAACACTATAGCGGCCTCCCAGGATTCTGCTCAGGGTTCTTGCTTTAGCAGGGGACTCGACGATGACTAATTCCTTCGCCATCTTCTTTTCACTATTCAGGCGAGCACGTAGTTCATGCCACCTACTTGCTTTGCCAGCCCCTTCAATTCCAGCATTGCCAGGGTGCTGGTCACTGTGGCTATAGGAAGACCACTTTGACGACAAAGGTCATCGATATGAGCTGCCTCTTTGGAGAGGTGGCTTAGTAGTTGAGCCTCAGTATCAGTAGCAGGGACAAGCTCTTTCATCTCCAACTGCTGAGCCACCATCGTTAGATTCAGTTCCTCCAGGATATCGGCGCAATGGCGAACTAGCTTTGCACCCTCCTGAATAAGGCGATTGGTTCCCTTGCTGACCAGGGAAAAGACGCTCCCGGGAATAGCAAAGACTTCTCGGTTCTGCTCTACTGCCCACTGGGCAGTCAGCAGGGCTCCACTCCTTTCTCCAGCCTCTACTACCAAGACCCCTAAGCTCATGCCACTCATAATGCGATTGCGCTGGGGAAAGTGTTCGGCTTTTGGCCTAGTACCCAAAGGGAACTCGCTAATCAGGGCACCCTGCTCCATAATCTGCCGAGCTAAGGCTACATGGTCACTGGGATAGACTATATCCAGTCCACAGCCAGCTACAGCAATAGTTCGCCCCCCAGACTGCAAAGCTGCCCTGTGGGCTATGGAGTCAATGCCCTTTGCCAGCCCGCTGATGATGGTGATTCTATTGCGGGCTAAATCAGCCACCATTTCCTCAGCTGCTTGTCGCCCATAGATAGAGGCACGTCGGGTGCCGACCACAGCGATAGCCCACTCGTCTTCAGGGATAAGCGATCCCCTGACATAGAGCAATGGCGGAGAGTCATATATCTCCTTAAGTCGCGGAGGATAACTAGGATCGTCTCCAGTGATTACCTTTACTTTGTACCGCTCCAGTTTCTCTAGCTCAGCATCAAGAGATATTCGACTACGTAGGGCAAGGATCGTATCTATCGATTTAGCGTCCAGACCTGCTGACCTTAGCTCACCTGCAGAGGCATGCCACGCCTTTTCCAAATCACCAAAGTAAGCACTAAGGAAGGAAAGCTTTATCCGACCAATTCCGGGGATAAGGCTGAAACCTACCCAATATTTGACTCCATTCAAGTCCATATCATTAGATAAACTCTAACCATGAGCATAAATTTGCTTCAGTCTGGCAAGGTAATCTTTGTTTTGTGTCTCCCACTTCTTGAGTAGCTGGTAGCCCTTACGCCTGATACGGAAATCCTCATATCTACCCCTGAGTAGCATTTTGACCATATTGACTCGCGAGTAGAACCCCTTTAGAGCTTGAACAGTTTGTTTTTGCATCTCGTGAGGTGATAGATTATCGGGCCAGTGGACTACATGACAGCCATCAAATAGCTTCCAGTCTGAGGGGTAAATCTGGGCTAGAAAACGACCGGCATCTTTTATGACATTATACAGCCTGCTGCCGGTAATCGGGGTCAGTATCGTCAACTGAAGGGTGTCTAGCTCCAATTTATTGTAGATATCGGAGTATCCTTCTGATATGAACATACCGTGGACCTTGATACCATATTTGTGCAACACCTTTATGCAATTTGTGATATCCTCCGGGGTTTGTTTTTTCCCGTATTGTTTTAATGTTTCCGGGTTCATAGATTCAAAGCCGATGCACAATCGACAACAACCTGCTTTTGCCATTAATCTCACCATCTCTTCGTCTTTAGCAATGTCCACACCGGTCTCTGCTGTCCACTTCGGGGTTATCCCATGTTCAATCATCAAATTCAGTGTTTCCTTTGTTACCTTCCTATTGACACCAAAATTATCGTCACAGAAGAAGACGTGTTTGTGCTTAAACCGGGATAGCTCCTGAACTACACTCTCAGCACTTCGAAGCCTGTATCTTCGCCCAAACATTGGAGTAACAGAGCAAAAGGTGCAATCATGGGGGCAACCCCTAGAGGTAGACACCGGCGTAATAGGTATACTTTTCAATCCATCTATTAGAGAGAAATCAGGAAAGGGCAAATCATCGAGGTTTTCCACCGGCTTGCCTGGTATAATCTTTTCTCCCCCATTTTTGATCAAGTCAGAGATTACTAACTCCCCCTCTCCTGTTACCACATGATCCGCATACTGAGCTGCTTCCTCTGGCATGAAGGTGGCATGGGATCCCCCGATAATAACTTTCCCTCTCGGGTTAAGCAATTTGAAGTCCTTGGCTATTTCATAGCCGCGAGGAGCGGTAGATGTCATAATCGAAATGCCTAAAACATCTGAATCCTTGATCTTAGAGTAATCAAGCTTTCTAAGGTTTTCATTATGGATGGTAACATCGTGACCTTCGTTTTTAAGTATGGCGCCAAGGTAAAGTGGGCCCAGTAAAGGCAATCGGTTAATAACAGTAGTATAGAAATTACAAAAGGGAGCTTTAGGCTCTACCAAGGAAACTTTCATCAGTTAACCCTCCTCTTATTTTCTCCTGAGACTCTGGTTTCTAAAGTAGCTATTTTATCATAATAAAATATAGAATCAAACACCCCTTTGGCTAGTATCGTTTAACAACCTTGCTTTTTGTCATTCTGAGCCCTATGGGCGAAGAATCTCCTTATAGACCCTTCCCCCGATAAATCGGGGTCAGGGTGACAATTAAACACATATATTGATGTCGGGTGTATCATAACAATGTAGGGACTCCGATTTATCAGAGTCCGAGAAAGGGACAGACCTGAAGGTCTGTCCCTACAGAATCTGATATCGTTTCTGGATAACTTTCTTGACTACAATTGCTAAACACCCCCTTTAGCTAGTAACAAACATAGGGACGAAGAAGCGGAGAGGGTGGGATTCGAACCCACGGTCGCTTGAGGCGACACGCGCTCTCCAGGCGCGCCTGATCGTCCACTCCAGCACCTCTCCCCGGAGAGGGTGGGATTCGAACCCACGCTCCGATATAATCGGAGTCCGCTTTTCGAGAGCGGCACCATAAGCCTCTCGGTCACCTCTCCTGGCCCTATTCTATCTAAGGACAGTCCCATCGTCAAGGAACTGAGGGGAAATCGCACTGGAGCCATCTATAGGGGAGGAGCTTGCCCCCCCACCCGCGGGAGACCACCAAGGTCTCCACTACACTTAGGTATATCTTACAACTAGATAAAGGTGGCAAAGGGCAACCACTATTATCATCGCTGGCAGAGCATACTTGCAGAACCTTCTCCAGCCAATAGGGTACCCTTCCCGATCTGCGATAGCTGTCCCCACCACATTAGCCGAGGCTCCAATGGGAGTAGCATTGCCGCCAATATCTGTCCCCAAAGCTAATGTCCAGGCTAAGGTGGATAAAGGCAAGCCTTGTGTCGCTGACAGGTTCTTGATCACCGGGACCATGATGGCGGCAAAGGGAATGTTGTCTACTATGGCAGAGGCAAAAGCGGAAATCCACAGGATGAAGGGAATGACTAACACCAGTTTACCTCCTGATGCCTCCCCAATATAATCGGCCAGCTCTTTCAGGACTCCGGTTGCCTCTAGTCCCCCGACACAGGTGAATAAGCCGAGAAAGAAGAGCAAGGTGCGCCAATCCACTCCCTTGATAATATGGGGGGCTTGCCTTGTCGCTGCCAGCAAAGTGAGCGAGGCAGCGATGCAGCCTACTAAAGCTACCGATAAACCGGTTTCAGCATGGGTGACGATCAAGATCACCACTAGGATAAAGATGGCAGTGTTTATCTTGAACAGGCGAGGGTTGGTGATTGCCTCCCCTGGTTCGGGATATCGATTAGGGGAGGTAGCCGAGTCATTGGAAGAAGGTTTGCTTAGAATCCTGCGGAAGAAGAGGTAGAACAAGCCCAGCGTTACGATCATTCCTATCCAAGCGATGGGGGCGGTATTAACGACAAAGTCGGCAAAGGTATAATTAAGAGCAGTCCCGATAACTATGTTCGGGGGGTCACCAGACATGGTAGCACTGCCCCCGGTATTGGCGGCGAATATCTCGGCAATTATTACCGGCACTGGATCAAATTTGAGCAGGCGAGACAGCTCAATAGTCACCACAGCCAAGAACAGCAGCACCGTAATGCTATCGATAAACATGGATAGGAAACCCGAGAGGAGCATGAAGGTGATTAAGATAGGGATGACCCGGTAGTTTACCAGCTTGGCCACCCACAGGCATAGCCAGCGGAAGAAACCCACTGCCCCAAGCCCCTCCACCATGGTCATCATGCCCCCGATAAAGACGATGGTTTGCCAGTTCACGCCACCAATCTCGGGACCCTCATTGGCAACATTAGAAGCCTCCGCAGCCTCTTTGCCATACCACCAATGTGGATCAATAAAATCATCTAACCGCAGCACATGCCACAAGTTCTGAGGGCCTGGTTCCACCACAGTGAGGATTAGGATAGAGGTGAGGGCAGCACCGATAAGGGCAGGGATATAACGGTGAACCTTCCCTGACATGATGGCGATGAACATAGCAGCGAAGATTGCGATTGCCAGGATTTGCTCTATGTTCATCGATTTCTAGCTCAGCTTATCTTCAAATTAGTCTCTTTGGATATCAGGCGATGAGCGCTTACCAGAAGGCCTGCCAATAGCCAAGGTACCGGTGAAACAATATAATAGTAGGTATCTATACCCACTAGTGGTACTCCTATAGGCGCGCTATCCACTATACCAACGATGAGCATGGCTAAGCAGGCAAGCAAGGCACCGATGCCGAATCCATACCAGGGATGTTTTCGAGGAGACCTGATAATATCCAAAGCAAGCTTCAAAGCTATGACAAAGGAAGAGACAAAAGCTAATAGCCCCAGGATGCCGGTATTGGCATAAAGTTCAAGATAGGCATTGTGGACGTGGGTAGGGTGAGTAATAACCTCACTCCCATGGTATGCCAAAGCCCAACAACCTAGACCAAGACCAGAAAGAGGAGAATCCCTAAGCAGACTGATAGTTACCTGCCAGCGAGGTATCCTCCCCTCGACACTGTCCCAAGAAAGAAGGCGAGGCAAAGATTCATCTATCAAAAAAAGCACCTCAACGTAAAAAAACAAGCAGATAAGGCCACTGGCTACCCTTACTGCAGTGCCTCTCCCAAATATAGCCATTCCAGTAAAGATAATGGCGCCAATAAGCAGAGAAAGGGCTAATCCATGGAATTGACCTATCATCAAATTAGGCTGACTGGAAGGATGAGGTAACTCAACAGGAGCAAGGAGACTCACCAGTAGCAGAGACAAGAAACCCAGAAAGAGTAACCCCTTCATAAGACTAGCTAGATGAAGGTAGTTGACCCACGAATAATAGAAGAGGGAGACAGCCAGTATACATTGGAAGGCTCCCAGGCTAAGGGCGAAGTCTGGTGAGACAATCAATCCAACCAAGGCACCAGCTATGAGCAGAGCAATAGGAAGGTCGAAGGGGGTGCGCAGTCTCAAGCTACCCTGGCGTGCCCACCTCAAGGGAAAGGGGAGAAAAGCCATCGCCAGTCCTATCCAGGGGAAGACCGCCCTTACCTGCAGAAGATAAGAGAGGAAAACAAGTGTTGTAGCTATCAATACCCACCCAGGCTCGATGATAAGCAGGAAATCAATGCTTCTCTCAAGGCCTTGGCGAACGATCTTGAACAGGGGAAAAGCTTGGAGGAAATGGAGCCAGCCCGGCAGTTTTGAACGGTGCAAGCCAGCACGCATAACTCGAAGTATAATAATACCACCAGTTCACTTTTGCAAGTTACCAAGGTCGAGACTGTTTAACTGTCACCCTGAACGATAGTGAAGGGTCTCAGATTCTTCGCTTCGCTCAGAATGACAACTAGGATTGTTAAACACCCTCCAAGGTCGAGGGCGTTGAAAAATGTAGGAACGGGTCTTTAGACCCGTCCGAGCGCTGGACTCCGATTTATCGGAGTCCTTACAGGATGATTCGTTTTTCAACAATCCCCAAGGTTGTTTAGCAACCAGCAGGGGTGGATAATTGCAGACAACCCCGGCCAGTCCCACGCATAGGGTAGGGGCTCTGTCCCCT
>CAYWDP010000032.1:0-18963 GCA_964457045.1 uncultured Dehalococcoidia bacterium | reverse complement strand
GCCGTAGAAAAGGATGTCAATATCTACAGGGCGGGGAGCATCAGGAAAACTGGGTATCCTGCCTAAAGCTGCTTCAACATGCTTAGCTAAAGCAAGTAAGTCCTCCGGAGTGAGAGAAGTGGTTAGCTGACAGACAGCGTTAAGAAAGCAAGGTTGCTCACGGTAACCTACAGGCTCAGTTTCGTAAAGTGAGGAGAGCTGTTCTATTTGCACCCACTGTGCCAGAAGCTCAATCGCTTTTACCAAGTTGAGTTGGCGGTCCCCCAAATTCGACCCTAAGCCGAGGTATGCCGTCACCCGAGGCTTTAATCTTTTGGCGGACATCTTCCCCTAACAATGGCATCGCTCATCCGACACACCCTGGCCATCTGAGCTACATCGTGTACCCGTACCATATCAGCCCCCTTAGCGATGCTAATAGCTACAGTGGCCGCTGTCCCTTCCAGGCGCTCATCAGGGGGCAGATCGAGCACCAAGCCGATCATCGACTTGCGGGAGGTGCCTATCAGAATGGGTCTCCCTAGAGACCTAAGCTCGTCTAAGCGGCAGACAACCTCCAGGTTCTGTTCCAGTGTTTTGCCAAAACCTATACCAGGGTCAATAATGATGTTCTCCCAAGCTACCCCCAACTCCCTTGCCAGCGTCATGCTTCTTCTCAAACTGGAGATCACCTCAGGGATAATATCTTGACAGCTAGCATCACGCTGGTTGCTCATCAGGATGATGGGCACCCCCCACTCCGCTGATAGCTCAGCTAGCCTGGGGTCGTGTTTTAAGCCCCAGATGTCATTTATCATCCTTGCCCCTGAGGAGAGGGCCCGTCGGGCTACCTCCCACTTGTAGGTATCAATGCTCAGCGGCAAGGGCAATTCTCCAGCCAGCCGCTCTATCACCGGTATCACTCGGCGCAATTCCTCATCCACAGGTACAGGGTTTGCCCCAGGGCGGGTTGACTCTCCTCCGATGTCCAGGATATCGGCTCCCTCGGCAGCAAAACGCCTCGAGAGTGCTATGGCAGCCTCAATATCATAGCTTAACCCGTCACCAGAGAAGGAATCTGGGGTAACATTGATAACGCCCATAATGTAAGTCCTTTCACCCCATTTGAACTCCTTGTTACCGCAGCGGGTAATACCTAAAGTGGAGCTATCCATTTCCCTTGCCTTGGTCTAGAAAGTTGTAAGACCTTTTGGGGTTAGTTTAGCATACTGCCTCAGCCTTGAGAATAGCTTCGCATCCCTCCACTTTGGCTTGACAAGGAAATACCACCGAGGGTGTTTAATGTCATTGCGAGGCATGAAGTGCCGAAGCAATCTCTGAAAGCAATAGTGAGATTGCTTCGCTTCGCTCGCAATGACAGGTAGGGTTATTAAACGACCTCTACCACTATGATTGAAATCCAAACAGGACTAAAGTATAATAAAGAGGTCTAAGATGCCAGAGTTAACAGATTATGGCGGTCCGTTTAATCCTCATCTAACGTTTAAGGATCTCTCCAAAGATTTTCTCCTCAAGCTGATGCGTATATGGCAATACGCATGGCTTCATATGGCTGCAGCCTGGTACGATGCAGTTAAGGAGAGATTTGGCACTGAAGCAGCTAACGATTGCAATCTGGCAGCTTGGCTAAGAGTAGGGGAGCGGGTAAATCCGAGATATGCCAAGATAGCCAATATTCAGCTCAATACGGTGGTTGATTCCCTGAAGTGTCTCCAATTGCCTCTAGACAACAACATAGGAGGAATATTCCCTGTTGAGTATGATATTAAGAGCCCCAATCACGTCATAATGACTATAGCTCAATGCCGCTCACTGTTATCTTACGAAAGAGAAGCACCAGAGATGATAGAACCGATTTGTCATGTACTGGAACAGGCCGTCATGGAAAAGTACCTTGTTAATCCCAATATAAAGGTAACACCTCTAAAGCTGCCTCCTCGAAAAAACCCGGAGGAAATTGCCTGCCAGTGGGAGTTTAAGCTTGGAGGATAAGGGGGGTCTAAGATGCTAGAACTGGATGATTTGAGCGGTCCGTTTAATCCTCATCTAAGGCTTAAGGATTTCTCCAAGGATTTCCTCGTCAAGCTGATACATGCATGGCAATACGCTTGGCTTCATATGGACGCAGCCTGGTTTGATGTAGTCAAGGACAGATTTGGCTCTGAAGCAGCTTATGATTGCGATGTGGCAATGTGGCTAAGGGTAGCAGAGCGTTGCAATCCAAGGTACGCCAAGATTGCCAATATCCAGCCAAATACGGTCGTTGATTCCCTGAAATGCCTCCAGTTGCCTCTGGACAACACTATGGGAGGACTATTCCCTGTTGAGTATGATATCAAAAACGAGAATCACGCTATAGTAACTGTGACTAATTGCCGCGCGCTATTATTTTGTGAGAGAGAAGCACCGGAAAGAATAGAGCCGATGTGTCATGTACTGGAGCCGCAAGTTATCAAAGCGTATCTCATGAATCCCAATATAAAGGTAACGGCTTTGAAGCTGCCTCCTCGAAAAAGCCCGGAGGAAATTGCCTGTCAGTGGGAATACAAGCTTGAGGTACCGAAGGGCGTTAAGGTTAGAAGCAAGGCTGAAGTAGTAGACGAGACAACCGATATTCCAGAGCTAACCGATTTAAGCGGTCCGTTTTACCCCAATCTAACGCACAAGAATTTCTCAAAGTATTTGCTTCTCCAGTTGATGAATTCTTACCAGTACGCATGGATCATCATGAGTGGAGGCTATTACGATGCGGTTAGGGAGAGATTTGGGTTTGACGCAGCCAACGAGTGCGAGTTGGCAGCCTGGATGAGAGTGGGGGAGCGGGTAAATCCGAGGTATGCCAAGATCGCCAATATCGAACTGAATACAGTGGTTGATTCCCTGAAGGTTACCCAGTTGCCTTTAGACAACACCATAGGACTATACCCTGCTGAGTATGACATCAAGAGCCCCAATCACGTCATCATGACGGTAACTAAATGCCGCACACTGGACTATTTTGAGAAAGCTGAGCCGAAGAGGATAAAACCAATGTGCCATCAACTGGAGAAGCCGGTCATCGAAAAATATCTTGTTAATCCCAAGATAAAGGTAACGCCCCTAATACTGCCCCCTCGAAAAAGCCCGGAGGAAATCGCCTGCCAGTGGGAATTTAAGCTTGAGGAATAAGGGCATAACATGATAAGATTTCAAGCAGAACCAAATTAGTAGAAGGGAGGTCCAAGATGGCAGAGCTAGACGATTTAAGCGGTCCGTTCAACCCCAATCTAACCTATAAGGATTTCTCCAAGGATTTTCTTCTTAAGCTGATACAGGTATGGCAATATGCCTGGCTTCATATGACGGAAGCCTGGTATGATAATGTCAAAGACAGGTTTGGCTCTCAAGCGGCTGACGAGTGCGAGACAGCAGCCTGGGTAAGAATAGGTGAGCGGGTAAACCCAAGGTACGCCAAGATAGCCAACATTCAGTTGAATACGGTGGTTGATTCCCTGAAGGCTATCCAGTTGCCTCTGGACAATACTATGGGAGGGCTATTTCCTGTTGAATATGATATCAAAAACCCAAATCATGTCATACTGACTATAAGGCAATGCCGCTCATTACAGTTTTTTGAGGCCAAGCAGCCGGAAAGAATAGAATGGGTCTGTCATGTAAACGAGAAGAAGGTCATGGAGAAGTACCTTATTAACCCCAAAATAAAGGTCACACCTCTAAAGCTGCCTCCCCGGAAAAGCCCAGACGAAATTGCCTGCCAGTGGGAGTTTAAGATTGAGGAATAAAAAAAGGCAAGATCTTAGAGATCAAAGGAAGAGGAGATGAGAAATGGCCAATGAGATAGGCAAAAGGTATTACTGTGCCAAGTGTGGCTCGGAGTTCATCGTTACTCGTGGAGGCGAAGGGACGATTCATTGTTGCGGTGAGCCCATGACTCTGAAGAAGTAGGCTTAGGAGGTTATGAACTGATATGGCGAATCAGTTAGGCAGAAGATACCGCTGCGAGGTTTGTAACACTGAAGTTTTATGCACCAAGCAAGGTGAGGGGGTAGTTAACTGCTGCGGCAAGGAGATGGTAGAGCAACAACCTAGACCATTACCCTCCTCGGACTAGGGCTCCCCTACATGCTCCTGTAGGCTTTGCCTTTTATACCGCCGGGATTGCTTTCAAATACCAAAGTCCGTCTTGACAGGTCTTCCGTTCCACCGTGTTTAATCTAATTGGCGGATGATGCAGATGACTTTGCCCTGGATGTCCACATTATCGGGTTTGGTATAGATAGGTTGCATCTGGGGGTTAGCAGGCTGGAGGCGAAGACGACCCTTCTCCCGATAAAGCCTTTTAAGGGTAGCCTCCCTTTCAGCTTTAAGCCATACCGCTACAGTATCACCATCATCCGCAGTGCTCACCTGCTGCATTAAGACCAGGTCACCCTCATTGATTAGGGCGTCTATCATGGAGATGCCCCTGACCCTTAGGGCATAGACCTTCTCCTTACCCCGGGCTAGTTCCTGAGGCAGCTCCAGGGTCTCTATAGCTACGCTATCCCAAGTATCAGCCGTCGGTGTAGGGATAGGCTCACCCGCCGCAATATAGCCGATGACAGGCACTTGAACCAAAGCTCTGTGCCCCCGGCGCAGCCCAATGCCTCGAGCTACCTCAGAGTCACGGCGGATGTAACCCTCCTTCTGCAAAATTTTCAGGTGGTATTCCACCACCGAGGTAGAGCTAATATGACACCCTCGAACTATCTCCCTCACACTGGGAGGGTATCCCTTTTCGGCAAGGAAATTATCAATGAAGCTGAGAATGCTCTGCTGTTTTGGGGAAAGCCCTTCCCTCTTCATCCTTTTAGAACCTTTGTTCTAAAGTTAGCATGTTTCCCTCCGCTTGTCAATACCTGAAGCTAGCGTAATCCATAGATTCAAGTCCCCAAAAACGGCGATTGAAATTCCCAAGTATAGTGCAGGGGCTCTGTCCCCTGCCAGCAGTAGGTGGGTGGCAGAGCACCCACCTATGAAAGCTAGCTAGTGTAATCCGTGGATTTAAGTCCTCCTTCCTCATGACGACCCCGATTTATCGGGGGAAGCAATCTCCATCCCTAGCTGTTTTAGGGATTGCTTCGTCCCCCGACAAGTCGGGGTCCTCGCAATGACACAAGACTTTTCAAGGCTCATCAACAAGGATGAAACAGATACAAAGCTATCCCCTATTCCCTATTTGTGCTACAATTAAATCCTGCCTGAGTAAGGAGGCGAATTTTTGACTCGTATCATTGTAGTCAGGCATGGGCAAACTGCCTGGAACGAGGGGGAGGGAGAACGGTTTCGCGGCAGAGCCGAGGTAGAGCTGGATGATAAGGGTATCAGGCAAACTAGAGCAACAGCAGCAAGGTTAGCTCAGTGGGAAGTAGCCGCCATCTATTCCAGCCCCCTAAAAAGAGCTTTAAGCACAGCAAACATCCTGGCAGAACCCCTAAGACTTCAAGTGCAACCAATGGAAGGGCTTATCGACATAGACTACGGGAGGTGGCAAGGGCTTTCCCTAAAGGAAGCAGCGGAGGATGATAGTAAACTCTACGAGCTTTGGTTAAAGAGTCCTCACCTGGTCACCTTCCCCCAGGGTGAGAGCCTGGAACAAGTTCAAAAAAGGGTGGTTAGCGCTGTAGAGAGCTTGGTACCACAGCATCCCGGGCAAAGTATTGTTCTCGTCTCGCACAAGGTGGTGTGCAAGGTTTTGTTTTGTAGCCTCCTTGGTCTGGATACCTCCCACTTCTGGCAATTGCAGCAGGATCCCTGCGCTATCAATCTTGTTGAAGCAGATGAGAACACCGTAGCAATAGCGTCGCTCAATGATAACTGCCATCTTAAGGAGTTAAAGTGAGGATTGGGGAAATCCTTCACCTTTTACAGCAAGAGTATGTTCTGCGTCACTGGCAGCCAGACCAAGACCCAGTTTCCACGCTAATTGCCACTGTCCTTTCCCAAAACACCTCAGACGCAAATTCAAAGCGTGCCTTCCATTCCCTCACTACTGCCTTTGGTAGCTGGGAAGCAGTGGCTGATGCCAGTGTTGATAAAATAGCACAATCCATCAGGCTAGGGGGCTTAGCTGAGGTTAAAGCAACGCGTATAAAGCTCATTCTCCAGGAAATTCGGGAACTACAAGGCTGCCTTGACCTAAGCTTCCTTAGGGAACCCCCTTTATCTGAGGCTAAATCCTGGCTCAGGCAGCTACCTGGGGTAGGACCGAAAACTGCTGGATGTGTATTGCTCTTTTCCCTAGGGAGGCCTGCCCTACCCGTAGATACCCACGTCTTCCGAGTGGCCAAAAGGTTGGGGTTAATCGACTCCAAGGTCTCCTCCGAGCGGGCACATGAGCTTCTGGAGAGCGTAGTTCCACCAGAGGATATCTATTCGTTCCATGTCCATATGGTGGAGCATGGTCGGCGGATATGCAAAGCCCAGCGACCCCGCTGCCACCTCTGCGTACTACAAGGGCTTTGTCCCAGTTATAATTAATAAATGCCAAGAGGCTGTCCGACCCCGTGTAGGGGAGACCCTTGTGGTCGTAAATTGGGAGGGGACAAGCCCCCCGATGGTACTTTTGCCTATCGGAGTCCGATAAATCGGACCTCCCCTACAATTAAGGATACTTTTTCTTTTTTGGACAGGCCTCTAAGAAAGGATGCAGGGGGCTAGAAAATGCAGCCAGTGAAAATAAGTATTATCAATATCACCAGCTATATAGGCACAGAACTGGCTCGGTTACTCTATCATCACCCCGGGGTACAAATTATCTCGGTTACCGGACGAAGTGAGATGGGGAAAAACCTGGGTAAGGTTTTCCCTCACCTCTCAGAGATCGACCTTCCTATTGAGGCAGAGCCTAGGGAAGCTGGCCTGGTTTTCTCCGCCTTGCCGCACAAGGCGAGCGCGGAAGCTATTCTGCCCTTGCTAGAGAGGGGTATAAGGATAGTAGACCTCAGTGCTGACTTCAGGTTGAAGGAGGCTGAGGAATATCAGCGTTGGTATGACTTCACTCACCCCGCCCCAGAATTTCTGAAGAAGGCTGTCTATGGGCTTACTGAATTCCACCGACCCCAGATTGCCCACTCCTCTTTGGTAGCTAACCCCGGCTGCTACCCGATAAGTGCCCTCCTTGCCCTGGCTCCAGCAGTCAAAGAAGGGCTTGTTCATCCTGATATAATCGTTGATAGCAAGTCTGGCGTATCTGGAGCAGGAAGAACTATAAGCCCAGGAACCCACTATTCAGAGGCTAACGAAAATGTTTCCGCCTATGCTCTGGAGGGACATCGCCATCTACCTGAAATCCTCCAGGAGCTAAAAGCCCTTCGCCCCGATGGTTCACTATCAGTGACCTTCCTCCCCCATCTGGTGCCAATGACCCGAGGGATTCTAAGCTCCTGCTACGCTCAGCTAGTAGAGGGAAAGGTAGCTATTAGTCAAAAGGGGATAGCGGAATTAAGAGAAATTTACCGAGACTTTTATAAAGGTGAGCCTTTTGTGAGGGTTGTAGATGCCCCACCGCAGACCAAGCAAACCTGGGGAAGCAACCTCTGCCTTATTCATCCGACCATTGACTTGAGGACAAACCGACTGATAGTGATTAGCTGCCTTGATAATCTAGTCAAAGGGGGAGCAGGGCAAGCCATCCAGAATATGAACCTGATGCTGGGCTTTCCTGAAACTATGGGGCTGGAAGCGCTTGCTATCTATCCCTAGCCAAGGTATACTTCAACACAGCGCCCTCATCGTCTAGTGGCCTAGGACATCGGCCTTTCAAGCCGAAAACAGGGATTCGAATTCCCTTGAGGGCATTCTAATTGCTGTGGCCTAGCGATGGTAGGTCCAGAAGGAGGTAGTGACAATGGAAACTAATGTAGCCAGCAATGGATACGGCGAACTCTGGGCAGTGTTGAACCAAGCTTATTGGGCAATGGTGAGAGCCACGGAAAAGGAACTAAGAAAAGCTGGCCTTTCAATGATACAGGCTGCGGTCCTGTTCTTCGTGAAAACCGCCAGGGCACCAGCAACACCTGCCCAGATATCGCGTTGGCTGTTTAGAGAGCCTCATACGGTGTCCGGGCTACTAAACCGCATGGAGAAGCAAGGACTTGTGAGAAGAGTAAAGGACTTGGAAAGAAAGAACCTGGTAAGAGTGGTAATCACGGAGAAAGGTGAGGAGGCTTACCGACGGCAAAGTGAGATGAGAGTCGTTCGCAAGGTCATGTCTTCCCTCTCCCCAAAACAACGCCACAACCTTATGGCATCTCTGAAGACATTGCGAAAAGAGGCACTTGAAGAACTAGTAGTGAAACGCCAATTGACCTTCCCCTAGTACAGGAAATAAATGATTCGGAATGGCGATAATTTGGGAGCCAGTCGGATTTGGAGGAGGAACGGAGGCAAGTAATGGAGAAACAACAATTTGAGCAATTGGTAGAGCTATTAAAAGAACTTAATGAAGATTTGGAGAGCATAAGTGTTGGTTTGGGTGAGATAGTTAGTTCTCTGGGTGACATAAGGGATGAGATAAAGCAGCTCAAGAGTGGCCACTGACGTCTCACCAAGCACAGAATCATTACTTCAGGTGCTCGCAGGTTTTATGTAGCTAATCCATAAGCATGCGGGTGGTGTACAAGCTTGAGTCTAGCTACATACCCTATAGCTCTTTGTTCAGTATTTTCTCCTTGAGGGTCTCCCACTGCACCTTTGTAAGTCGGCAGGTATTTTCCCCTTCCCCTATCTCCACTTCTGTGTCCATTATCTTGACCACTGGGCAACATGCCCCTGAACTACATAGGCTTACTATTTTCATCCCTTCAGTGTTCCTCCTTTCGTTTCAGTATTTGTAGCGCCGTTTACCCCATCCACAATTACTTGATTCTAGGTGCATACAGCTCTTCCGTATGTGACTTTTGTCTCTCAAAGATTTCCATCCTGTCTTCCAACACCCCAATCATTTCTCAAAAGTAGCTTTGGAATGAGCATTACCCCCTGTCAGTTGGTATCATACACAGGCTCGATTTTCTATTCAAGCTCTGTTTGATGTGCCATGCTATCGCACAAGATTTTGGCTTGTTTGACTCAGTCGTTCTGTAGTCGCAGACCCTGAGCTCTATCAACCGGTGACCCACCTCCCTCTCTGCTGCCTTCAACCTCCTTCGACTTTGATATTACGTGTCTCACACAAGCTTGAATTTATCTCCGTGCTGATTGTGATATGATATAATATCGCAGGGGAGTATCCTGTCTTAAGCTAACCCTGCATGAACACAGGCAAGAGGATTGCACTGACTTCGGATTCGCCTAACAACTGTTGGGCAAGAATTGGTAAAGGGAAGATAAAGGCATGAAAATACATGCAAGCGTCAAACTACAAGGAGAGAATAATGAACTTGTGGTAAGTGCTCTGATTGATACGGAAGCAGAAATATCAATGATGCGCTCAACTATAGCTCGGAACATTGGAGCATGGCGCACCAATGTGCTAACAAATGTTGAGGATGTACATGGTGAAGTTAGGACATTACCAATTGTTGTTGCTTACCTAAACTTTCCCTCTCTCATGAATATCGGTGGCGAATTCGCCTTTGCCATGAGCGATGAAGGGGACGGACTTATCGTGGGCACAGATATCTTGGAGCTCTTGGGTATCACTGTAGATGATAGAACGCATCAATTATCAATAGAGAACGAGACCTGGGAAGCCTTTAAGACATTAGCCAGCGTGGGAGTATTAATCTATGCAGGGATAAAGACACTCAAAGCGTTGTCTAGACAAAATGATCAGACGAACTCTGACTAACAGGAACTATGTCGAAAGCGGGCAATAGCCCAGCCAGGCGGATTTGGAGGGCAAAAAGGATTCTTTTCAGGCGTCGATTCAGTTACACAGCACAAAAGAATGAGGGGCAGAGCGTTTCAACCCTCTACAGTGACTATGTTTCAAGCAATGCTGCTTCTCGCTCCTTCACTGCAGAAAGTTGACCCTGGAGTCGCAGCCTGACCACAGAAGCTTACCTATTGCCTGCTGCTCCTCCACATTGGTGATAGGTTCTATTTCAGACAGGGCCTCACCTTTTTCATTGGTTCCGCATTTCCATCTCAGCACATACCCCGCCACATTTATGCCCCCTATATGGCCAGCGTAGCCGCCACAACAGGTGGTGACTCCAAAAGCCTCGGTGTATTGATAGAGAACTCTTCGGCCTTGGTATTCCAGCATTTTCTCGGTGACGGTGTAGTGTCTGCCTTCAGCACCGATGGCCTCATTCTGGGGTACATGGGTATACACATACGCCATAGCCTGATATCCTTCCTCCTTTATCAGCAGTTTATTTTAGACTATTTTAGGTCAAGCGGCAATCCTTGTATGCGACTTCTGTCTCAAACACAAATCTCTTCCCAAGCGTTGCTCTAAACTATTGACCTATGAAGCCTCAGGCTGTCCTTAAACTCGGTGCCCTCATATAGTGTCCACCAAGCTGAAATTTGTATCCCAGCTAAACCCTGCTATAATCACCACAGAGGATAATGTCAGACCTAGAATTCCTCTTCCATCCGCAATCGATTGCCATTGTTGGAACCCCAAGTGACCCTACGAATGTGCAAGGAGCGGGAGTCTTTTTGGATGCGCTGATAAGCTTTGGGTACAGAGGGGACATTTACCCTGTCAACCCTAGGGCAAGCGAAATCATGGGCTTGAAGACCTATCCTGACCTTATGAGTGTGCCCAAATCTCCTGACTACGTTATCTGTTGTCTTCCTGCTTCTCTTACCCCCCAGCTTATGAAGGATTGCGCCGCAAGAGGAGTGAAAGCCGTCTCCATGTATACCGCTGGTTTCAGTGAAGAAAGCGATGAGGGGAGGAAACTGCAGCAAGAGCTAGTTAGCATAGCTCGTCAAGGAGGAGTGCGGCTTATCGGTCCAAATTGCATGGGGATATATTGTCCCAGTACAGGCTTGTCCTACAACCCAGGACTGAGCAAGGAGGCTGGCCGAGTCGGTTTCCTCTGTCAAAGTGGAGGGAATTCTCTGGCATTAGCCTTCATGGCAGACTTTCGCGGTGTCCGCTTCAGCAAGGTGATTAGCTATGGCAATGCCGCAGACCTGAATGAGGCAGATTTTCTGGAGTATTTGGCCCAAGATGCTGAAACTGAAATAATTGCCGCCTATGTCGAGGGTGTAAAAGAAGGACGAAGGTTCACGAAAACTCTAACCCAAGCCGCAAAGACGAAGCCAGTCATAATGCTCAAAGGTGGCCACACTGAGGCAGGGGCAGAAGCAGCAGCTTCTCACACAGGTGCCCTTCGTAGCAGCAAGGAGATTTGGGATGCCTTCTGTAAACAGGCGGGGGTAGTACAAGCCTACAGTCTGGAGGAAATGCTCGACATTATTGAGACATTCTTATATCTGAAGCCACTAAAGGGACGCAGGGTGGCCATCCTTGGGTGGGGTGGAGGAGCAAGCGTTATGAGCGCTGATGACTGTGAAGGTGCTGGACTGAGCGTTCCTGCTTTTTCTAGTGGCCTCAGACAACAACTGAGAAGGTTTATCTTTGGAGCAGGCAGCAATGCTACCAACCCAGTAGATTCCTTGATACTCACCAATCCTTCGCTACTTTCCCAGACCATCAGAATGATCGGTAATAGTAAGGAGGTTGATGTCTTGCTTGTACATATGCCCTTGGCTGAGGCACGCTCGCTCTACAGTCCCGGAATGAGGAAGGTGACCATAGAAACCATTGTAGAGACTGGCAAATCAATTGACATACCGATAGCCATAGCACAGCTCCACGGCGATACTCCAGAGAGTTCAGGGTTGTTCTTTGATCTCCAGCAA
The DNA here is from genome assembly GCA_964457045.1 of uncultured Dehalococcoidia bacterium. Taxonomy (GTDB): domain Bacteria; phylum Chloroflexota; class Dehalococcoidia; order UBA2247; family RBG-13-53-26; genus CAYWDP01. Next base: position 7,098 of record CAYWDP010000032.1, on the reverse strand, counting down.
AGGTGCCTCGAGGCAGGCTTTCCTTTGTATTCTACCACCAGACGTGCTGCTCAGGCCATTAATAAATTCATTGAATATCACATCTGGAAGAACGCACACATAGGTCACCAGTCCAAAGGGGTCAACCCTCATCCTTAACTCGCTTCTCAAACGTTCCCCTACAATATTGCCCACAAAGCCCCAGGCTATCCTCAAACTTCAGGCTCCTGGCGTAGTGCTCGCAAATCCACAGACCTTCCTTTTCACATCCTTAGGCACGCCATAATCCGTATCCGCTACACTTGACCGGTTTGAAGCTTGGGTAACTTGTTCCCACCCCTCACCCTCGAGAGCGTTGAAAAACGTAGGGACGGGTCTTTAGACCCGTCCGAGTGCTGGACTCCGATATAATCGGAGTCCCTACAGGATAATTCGTTTTCAACAATCTCCACCCTCAGAACTTGACAAGAGCCACTTCCTAAGATATCGTCTCAAGCAACCTATTAGGAGGAGGACAACCTCACATGTATATAGACAACACTAATGGCTCTTGGAGAGCAATTGTGAAAGCGCTAGCTGTCTTGACAATCGTTCCTATCGTTGTAATCTTCCTCGCCGACTGCACCACGGTTGATGAGACTCCCCCTGTGATTTCCGAACTTTCTGTCTCCTACATAGGGGACACAAGTCTGGTAATCACCTGGACTACTAACGAACCTGCTACCAGTAAAGTGGAATACGGTGAAACCGAGGCCTATGGAACAACTATTGCCTCGGTACAGATGACGACTGACCATGCCATCACACTCAGCAGTCTTATACCTGGCGTCACCTATCATGTGAGGGTGAGGTCACAAGACAGCGCAGGTAATCAGACAGTATCGACGGATGCTGGCATTACTGCCGGCGGCCCAGAAGAAGTTGACAGGGCTAACGCTGAGCTCGACCAAGCCCGGACTGCTATCGCCTCCTGTATGACTGGAGCTGAAGTAGCCAAACTGAGCAGATATAATGACTCGACTGGCTGGAAGGGCAATCCCGGGGTGATTCAAGCTGATGGTTGTGATGCTGCCGATTACGTGCATGGCATATTTAGGGCATTTTATCTAGTAGATGAGACTGGTGATATTGTGGGAGTAGCAAATCACGTCTGGAACAACCTTGAGTGGGACAGCGTCCTCCGTCAGTGGACTGACGTGGCCCCGTAAGGGTAACCCCATCAAGCTCAGACGGCTCCAATCCGAGCGTGCCGACTGCATCGTCCTAGATGCCCTGGACCAAACCGAGATGGAGATATGCCCGCTACAGTCCCGTCTGTCAGAGGGAGAGAAAGAAGTTGACATGCGACTAGCCCGACTGTATGGCCTAAAGAAATGCCGCATTTAGACCATCAGAGAGTTTCCCAGTAGTACAAACCCTCACGATAGAGGTGCCTTGTAGAACTTCATCGCATCATTCAAAGTCACGGAACGAGTATACCTCCGCACCATCTCCAGGGATTCCCACCTGCCAAGGTCTTTGATGGTCATGGTGTCTACCCCTGCTTTCTGCAGAGGCAGGCATATACATGGGAGAAAATGCCTGCTCATCAATACGCATTAAGGCGGATGTCAATGTTGCCACAACAGGTGTAGTCTATGATTTGGATGATCATATCTCATGCGATACCATATGAAGGGGAAATCAAAGGGTCAAGTCGTGGAGTCAACAATCGGATGAACAGGGTAGCTTACTTGTAGCAACACCGGGGTTAAGTCAGGCACCATCTTTCCACCTCTGTAGGGAAGCCCTCTTGAACTCTTCGCCCAACCTCAACGAGGGCCTCCCTTTATCCTTAATCCCTATCTATAGTTGCCGTGCAGTCAGACCAGTCACAGACACAGGGAGATTTCAATGTCAGGAACGTGTCCTCCTCATCACTGGGTCATTGGTATGCAAGCCACTTATGGAGTATTTCCTGCTCGTTGCAAGAAATGCGGCCGGAAAAGAACTTACCCTGCCGGCATTGGGTCGGACTTGGAAAAGGTGGGAACCGTCGCTGTCAGTAAGAAGACAGTCATCAGGTTAGAGCCAAGCAAAAAGAGTAAAAGGGAGCGACGTGGCCGCCCTCCAAAATGGGAGCACATTGCAACACTTTGGAGGCCCCAATAAGCAGATTGAGCTTCAACCATCTTTACGCAACCCTAATTCCTTCCCAGAATCTCCTCTACACCATCGCCCTGTAAAGCCTCAGGCTATCCTCAAACTTCATGCTCCTGGTGTAGTGCTGCGCCATTTGCAGGCTTTCCCTTATCCTTTCCGCGGGCTTGAATCTGTATCCAAGCTGAGTGTGGTATAATGTTGCCCAGGATTTACCCACCCGAAGCAACTGAGGAGGGATTGTCAATGGGCGAATTATCAGCAAAAGAGTCAATTGATATGAGGGGCAAGAAGATTACTACCTTCATCCTTTACAATGCTGTAATGAAGCTCAAGGAAATGAAAGAAGGGGAAGTCTTGGAGATAATTACTGAAGATTCTGAACCGATAGAAAGTGACATTAGAGCATGGTGTCGAATGACAGGACATAATCTGGTGGAACTGGAGAAGGAGGCAAATTATCAAAGATACTACATCGAAAAAGCAATGCCTAAAGAGAAGGAAAACAAACTGGCCTTAGTGATTTCTAATCCTGGATTAGAAGAGCTCATTTCACCACTTGGTTTTGCTTTAGGGGCTGCTCTTGGGGGGACCGATGTCTATATTTATTTTCAGGGCCCCGGAGTAAAAGTTTTAAAGAAGAATTTCAAAGAGAAGCTTCGTGGGATAAATCGTCCTTTTAGCAATTTTGCCCGAAAAGGACTGGCAAAAATAGGGCATATTCCGCCCCAGGATAAATTAAGACAGCTTAGAGAACTTGGCGTGCATTTCTATATATGTGGTCCATCAATGGAACACTTTGGAGTCAAAAAGAGCGAGTTAATATTTGATGAAGTGGTTATGGCAGAATATCTTACTTTTGTGGAGATAATGAAGAAAGCCGACATTCATATTTTCTTGCAATAAGACAGTTATATGCGACTTCGGCTAACATGCTGTAAGAGACTTTGCTTCACCCAAGCTGCTTCGCACTTCGCAAACAAGCGGAATACCGTAAGCCCAGCCAGGCGATTTGGAGTGGGTAAACTTAACTAGGTGTGTTGTGCAAGGATAGCTGGCAATGGACCAAAGAATCTAATTATGCTCACTGGAGGTAACTGAGTATGGTCAAAGGAATAGCAGTGCTCAAGAGGAAGCCAGGTCTTTCACAGGAGGAGTTCATTCGACACTACGAAGAGGTACATGTGCCACTGGTATTGAAGCATCTACCGAGCATCAAGAGATACGTGCGGAACTACGTCATCAGCACTGTAGTTGCTCCTCGTGGCGTTGAGGAACTAGAGTTCGACTGTATCACAGAGCAATGGTTTGATGACATGCAGGGGTTTCAAGCAATGATGGATTTTGCAGCATCGGAGCCTGGCCGTGTGATACGTGATGACGAAAAGAACTTCTTAGATAGAAAGAGGACTGTATACGTGCTTGTTGAAGAGACGGTCTCAAAATAAACGGAGGCTTTATCAGAGGTAAATTCAACATCAGAGATAGCACGGCCAGGCGGATTTGGGGAGGAGTAATTTCTCAGAGGATGACCGCTTGCCATGCTTAACTTGAGATATGTGAAATTGTTGAAAAACGAATTATCCTGTAGGGACTCCGATTATATCGGAGTCCAGCACTCGGACGGGTCTAAAGACCCGTCCCTACGTTTTTCAACGCTCTCGATGTGTAGGCTTTGCTTAAATTGCTTAACTTTGCTATCCTGGAAACTGGCATTTTGTTAAGCACTTTCAAGCCGAAAACAGAGAATCGAATTCCCTCGAGGGTATTATAATTCCCTCCTCAAGGGCTGAAAGGAAACGCTGCCACTAACGCATCAGGCGTAACAGCGAGTAAATATCCCCCGGTTTAGAGGTATAAATAAAAAGGAGAGGCAGATGGAGCAAATAGAATTACGGGTTACTACCCGGGAGGTTCTGGGCAAGAAGGTCAGGTTTCTACGCCGTCAGGGGATTACCCCTGTACACCTCTTTGGTCACGATATTGAGTCAGCGGCATTGCAGTGTGATACTGGGCAGCTTCAGCGCGTCTTGGCTCAGGCAGGGAAGACGAGGCTTATCGGTCTTAGGCTCGACAAAGCAAAGAAGCCGAGAAATGTCGTGGTTCGCGAAATTCAGAGAAACTCACAAACAGGTGAGTTGCTTCATGTAGATTTCTACCAGGTGAGAATGGCGGAAAAGATAAAGGTAGAGGTTCCTATTGTTTTAGTTGGAGAGGCACCAGCCTTGAAGTCCAAAGGGAATATGCTAATGCAGGAGCTGAGCAAGTTAACTATTGAGTGTCTCCCTGATGAAATTCCCCCCACTATAGAGCTAGACCTAAGTTCCCTTACCGAGGCAGAACAAGCGATTCAAGTGAAGGACATTACGCTGGGTGAGGGGATCACCGTTTTCGACGACCCAGAATATATAGTGGTGAAAGTCAGTGCGCTGCCTGTAGAGAAGGTAGAGGAGGTGGTAGTGGAAGAGGTGGTCGAAGTCCCTGAAGCAGCTCCATTACCTGAAGAAGAGGAATCAAAAGAGGAATAGGGGCACTTATTCCATACATTAGACTCGATCTTAGGTTGTCGGCAGTTTCAGCCTCAGGATTTCTTAGCACTCTCCTCCTGAGCGATGCAGGCTGCTCCCAAGGCAGCAACCAACCGGGGCTCATTAGCTATTGTTAGCTTCACCCCCAGGTTATCCCCTAGGGCCCGAACAAAGCCGATATTCTTGGCCACACCTCCACTTAGAGCCACATCCTCCTTGACGCCTATCCTCTTGGCCAAACCCCCGATCCGGGTAGCCATGGAGGCATGGATGCCGGCAATGATATCGTTCTTGGGAGTAGGAGGTTCCCGGTGCACATGGGAGATAACTTCCTGTTCAGCAAAAATAGCACACATGTTGCTGATCTCAGCTACACTCTCCGCCAGCAGAGAGGCTTTTGCCATCTCTTCCAGGGGCATCTGCATCAGTTTGGCCATGGCTTCAAGAAAGACCCCCGTACCTGAGGCACACCTCTCGTTACCTATGGAATCGTCCGCCCCTCCTCTCTCATTGACCCTGACTACAGTGCAGGTCTCCGCTCCCACATCGATCACTGTTCTCACTGAAGGAAACAACCGACTAGCACCTCTGGCAAGGCAGGAAGCAGGAGCCCTCTGCTTGTGAGCGAAGGAAACAGATTTTCTCCCCGCCCCAGTGGCTATAATGTAGGCGAGGTCTTCTAGAGAAAAACTGGTATCTTTAATTGCCTCCTCTATAGCTCTTCTAGCCTGAAGTTCTCCTTCTTCTGCGGCAGTGATTATCCTCCAAGACAGGACCTCGTTATCTTCTAGGATAATCACCTTGGTGGTTAGACTTCCCATGTCCAGACCAGCAACCAACATCCCTAGACCTCCTGAGGAAACCCTGCTGCCATCACTTACGCTCATCCAGCAACTCGAAAAACTCTTCCAATCTATCCTTCATCTGTTCTCCAGATGAATAGGTAGGATCGGCGAGATCACAGTCGACGACCAGGGTAGGTATACCTGCTTTTTCCAGCAAGGCGTCTTTTATGATTCTAATGGTGGCGCAAGTCTGCCTGCAGCCGATATGAGCCCAGTAGATGGCACCCTCAGCTTTATACTCTCTGGCCTCTCTGATCACTTTATCTACGAAGGGCTCAAGGGGCCCCGTATCATAGAGAGAAAAGGCCTTCCTGGCTAGGCTCTCCAGAGGTTTTGCTGGGTCAACCTCGCCCTCGGCCCAGGGGGACAGGTGAGGCTCAGCCACAATGACTGCCCCGTACTCGCTTTGCATCGCATCCAGCAATTTCCACAAGTATGCTGGATAGAAGAAAAAGGTCAACAGGCGGTACCTCTCCTGTGGCACTACCCCTTCTCCCTTTTCTGCAGCCTCCTTAACCTCATCCCGTATCGCCTCGTAGAAGGCGACCAGCTCTGGGGCGCCTGAGAGCAATAGTTGGGCAAGAATCATTTCTATCATATGCTGGTTGCGCATCGGCGATGGGACGGCCTTCCTCAACTCGCAGATCTCCCGGAACACCTCCGTTGACCGGCGCGTGTTTTCCATGACCTCGCTGAGCCGCTCCCAGTCCATTTTTCGTCCCGTCAGGTCTTCCAGGAAGTGAACCAGTTCTTCCAGTTCCCGAATAAAATACTGCACCCCTTGCTCGTTATTCCTATAAGGCCTGTCTAGGTAGAAGCCGGGGCGGTTATAGAGCTTTACCAAGTAGTCGCCAGTCTTGGTAGTAAGATCACATACCTGGTTGCTCCAGACGAAGGCATCAGGGCGAGGCAGCCATCCCCGGATGGCCTGGGCGTCTACCAAACGGTGCCCAGAGCAGATCTCACTGGCAAAACCCCCTGCCTTGGCAGCACTGAAGGCATCCTCAAGCCCATGTACGCGCGCCATAATCTCACACATGCCTTCCAAATAGAAGGGAACGATATCCATAGCAAAAAGAAGCTCGGTAGGGACCAATATAGTATGAGCAACCAGATATTTACCTTCCTCCCTGGCAGTCTGCACCCTGCGGAAGCAGTCCACTACCAAGTCATAATACATGGACCCACCCTTCGGGCCACGCTGGGCTCTGCGGCGTTCTGCCAACCCCTGCAGCACTTGCACCACTTTGTCTAGCTTTGTAGTATCTATGGTCTCCACCTTCATTTTGCTGCCCTTGCCTCTAGCATTTCCAGAAAAGCCTGAATCCGAGTCCTTATCGGGCCTGTCCCCGGCGTCCCATATTCCAAATCCAGTTCCAATACGGGAATGCCTTGTTCCTCGAAGGTCATTCGCTGCAGTGGCTGTTCCATAGTCCATGGCACGCAGTAGCGGACCATCTCGGTGACTACACCGTCTATTCGGTAGTCTTGGGCTATCTTTAATGACCGCTGGGCCCGGTCCTCGAAGGGTTCCATGCGGGGGCAGGGGAAATTGTGCAGGTAGCGGCGGCAGATGGCTTTGATAGGCTCAGGGTCGGGATCAATAC
>CAYWDP010000031.1:8835-19080 GCA_964457045.1 uncultured Dehalococcoidia bacterium | reverse complement strand
TTAGGCTTTATAGGGCGATAGTGTAGGGGCAGTGTTCGGACTGGTGTACTATTCAGACCTTGATGCCCCACACGTAGTCATCTGGCACGTATGACACCAGTGGTGCCCTACGTGGACCAGCGGCCACCAGCCATGAAGTAAGCCAGATTAGCCACGCTAGTAGGGCATTCTTGCCCAGGTACAGAACTGCCAACCCTTCTCCGAGAGCAGCCTCGATGTTACCACCACTGCGTTGCAGCACTAGTCGCCTATGCTCACTGTTGGGCTGACCCAAGAGAGACAGTTCATAGTATTGCCCAGAATACGCCAGTAGTGAATCGGGAACGAGCACGAAATCTGGCTACTCATGGCGTGGCACTTCCTTGAAGGCGGAGACGAGATTTGCTTTCACAGTCGCTGGCTCAGGCGCCTCGAATGCCCACAAAATGAATAGTGAATCAAAAACCTTTTGTTTGCCAAAGGTATCAGCAAATTCTCGGGGCAACGTCTTGAATCGCCGACACTTCTTTATGGCATCGCCCAAAGTGCTCGGCGATAAGCTTGTCTTAACTTCTATGAGAGCAAATATGGATTCTGCGAGCCATATCGATTCAGGACTTGCGCCGTAGAGTGGCGCATTATACAAATGGTCAACTATGACAAGGTCAGCTTGGTTGGAGAACTGCCCTGATTTTGAGACTATGAGACCGGTTCCAACCCCACAAGCTTTTGGCAGGTATCCTCGCAAGAAATCGCCAACAATGGCCTCTCGATTATGTCCTGCGGATGGCTTATGAGTTGCGAAATCGACACGAACTCTCTCTGACTTTCTGTGAAGCTCTTCAGCGATGTGCCCAAAATACTCATGCAGCATTGGCCTCTCCTTTGGCAACTATTGCAACTACAGCTAAGTATTCAGTGCATAGAAGAATCCGTGCGTGACGTTGTAAGATGCGGAACAAGGGCAACATATTCGAGTATTTCGTGCCTTGCTCATATGTCTCTTGATGCTCTACTTACATTACACCGTGCACTCGCTGAGAGTCAATCCTCCATTCTCCAAATCCGCCTGGCTGGGGCTTCTTTTCGGCGTCCTAAGGCCATGAGCGCATGACCCTGACTATCTCCCGAAAGGTTCTGCCATCATAGGAATAACAACCCACATTGTGTTGTTTGGCAAAATCTATGGCGCCAGTATCGAAGTCGGCTGTAGAGACAAGGAGAAGATAGTCCCACTCCTTATCGCTTTTGCGTATAGGGACAGGCATATCTGGGTAAACCCAATCGGCTTTGCCTTTGACCTGTTGAGCGTTGTCTAACAACTCAGAAATGACGCTTTTGTTGATGCTTGTTCTGCGGTCTTCGCACTTAATCCAAGTAACATCTCCTGCTATAAAGCTACCCCTTGTCCGAAGCACGATGTCAATCTGAAAAGGCTGAGCCAACCTCTTTGTTTTGAATAGCTGTTTTCGCTTAACTGCCACTGCACCAAATTGACTCTTGGCCCACTTTGCAACCTTATCCTCGAAAGTCTGCCCCTTTTCGGTTGTCTCCATGTCTCTACGCTCTTTCGGAATGGCTGTTCTCTGGATACCATCCCGTGGGAATCTTCTACGCCATTATACCATACTCAGCTTGGATGCAGATTCAAGGTTGCACCAGGAGCAGAAAGTTTGGGGATAGGCTGAGGGCTTACGGGGGGTGGTGTAGGGGCAGCCATCATGCGCCTATCTCTTTTTCTATCCTCTCTATAGCTTCTTGGGCTACCTCACCTACGGTCATTTCTCCTCCCCCTTGTAGGATGCCTGCTAGTTTCAGAATGCCAGACCCTTCATCATCACCGAGCAACTCCCTAAGGGGTTCCAATGCTTCCTCCGCTCCCACTGTTCCCAAGGCCAGGGCAGCAAAACCACGGGTATAACTGTCCTCGTCCTCAAGTAAACTGATAAGCTTCGGTGTGGCCTCCCTCACTGCCTCAGGGTCTTTGCGTGCTATCCTGGCTAGAGCAGCGGCAGCATTCCTGCGAACACCCTCATCCTCGTCCTCAAGCGAACCGATTAGCTCGGCTACTGCACTCCTAACCGCCTCAGTATCGTTCACCCCGGCTGTTCTGGGAGGCGAGACGGCAGCTAGTCTGTCGGTAATCCTTCTCCACCAACTTCGCCTGAGATTTCCTCCGCACTTCCAGCAGACGGTGCCTCCCTCTTGAACCGGTGCTTGACAGCTCGGACACATTTTCATGGCCACGTCCTCCAATCAGTCAGTCATCTCACCTAGACCCCATCCAGATCCACTTGGCTGGGTTCACAGGAAAACCCTCTGCGCCATTATATCACACATTGCTGCACTGGAGAGAGTCAAGGAATCGCTTGATCTCATGTCCTGTTAGTCCAATGCTGATAACTGGCTTCGCTCGATTGAGATAGCCGCGGTAGAACTTCAGGGTTTCTGAGGATAGGCCGTCTCTGCGAGATTGGATGAACGAGTTGGTTAACTTGTTAACCAAAATTCTGGCGGGAGCGAATGGGAGTCGAACCCACCATGGATACTGAAGGGTACCCATCAACGGATTTGAAGTCCGCGAAGCTCACCGGAACTCACTCGCTCCCTAAGGCTATGCTCGACTCTCCGTAGGGACAGAATATGGTTCTTTTCGCCGAGCTAGTTTAGACAGCAAAATACCAATCTCATAAAGTAAGATAATGGGAATGGCAATTATGGTCTGGTTGATAGGATCAAAAGTGGGGGTAATGACAGCAGCGAGGATAAAGGCAACAACAATGGCGTACTTCCTATATTTGGAGAGCCATTGGGGGGTGACTACGCCAATCTTGGTTAAGAAGAAAATTACCAACGGGATTTCAAAGACTATGCCAACAGCAAAAAGGAGTGTGGTTACTACTGAAATGTAATTTCCTATTCTGATCTGGGGTTCGGCAATGCCACTAATAAAGGGAGCGTCAATCAAGAAGTGAAGAGCCGGAGGTAAAAAGACAAAATAGGCAAAGGCAGCACCGCCAAGAAAGAACAAGATTACCCCCGGCATGAGAAGATAGAGATACCCTTTCTCGTTGCGGGTAAGGGCGGGGCGAACGAACATCACCAGTTGATATATGAGGAAAGGCAGCGCCAAAACTACCCCAGAATAGAGACACACTTTCATGTAGATGCCTATCATTTCCGTCACCTCAATGTAGATGAAATCGACGTCTTCAGCTCGCGAGGTAAAAAACTCGAAGATCTGCCTGGCGAAGACGAAGGAAATGATGCTGGTGATGACTATGGCAATAACCGACTTGATTAGACGCTGCCGGAGCTCTTCAAGATGTCCTCTGAGAGTAAGGACCTTCTCTTTAGATTGCTTGGTTGCCGTGACTCCTCCCATAGGACATATTTGCCTTTGTTTTCTAAGATTGTCAAAACGGTTTTTCAGTATTAGCTACATTTGTCAGTGCTAGCAGATTGACCTGGTCAAAATCTCGGTTCTGGACCATCAAAGGTAGTCTCTGACAAGTCGAAGGGCTTCCGCAAGACTATCCCCCTTAGTATCCTTATCTTCATACCTCGCCTTCCTCTTTCTGGGCGTCTACCTCCTCTTCTGGTGTGGGGTCTAGAGCAGTGCTGGCCTCCTTCGACACATCCTTTATTTCCTTTGCCATTTCCCTAACATCCTTGGTCAAACCCGTATCAAGCTTAAGGGCTGTGTTTATCTCCTGCCTCACATCCTTTACTTCCTTGGCCATCTCTTTAAAGTTCTTAGTTAATCCCCCAGTAGGATCCAGAGTAGTGCCCACTTCCTTCTCCGCATCCTTTACTTCCTCTGCCATTTCTTTGAAATCCTTGCTCAGTTCTGTGGTTGCCTCTCTGAACCTACGAATACCTCTCCCTATAGCGCGGGCAACTTCTGGCAGCTTGGCAGGACCGAGCACTATGAGGAGGACAAGAAGAATCAGGATTAGCTCTAGGGGGCCTATACCAAAAAAGTCCATCTTACAATCACCACCCCACCCACTTCCGGACTGATAAGGGTGTTCGTTCTAGTCTTCTTCCCTTAAATACATAAGGGAAGACAAGTGTGTTAGTCTTTGCTTTCCTCTTTGGATTCCGCTTCTGGCTGGGTACTTTTTTCCTCTTTGGACTTCATTGTGGTCGACTGCTGGGTATCGTCTACTTTATCCTTATCCTTTTCCCCGCGGATTTCCCTGCGGAAATCCCGTATGCTTTTCCCCAGAGCGCCACCAAGACCGGCTAACTTCCCCACCCCAAACACCAGAATGACGATGACCACGATAAGAGCAATCTCTGGTGCTCCAAAAGAGCGAAACATAATCCACCTCCCATGCTAGGTTGAGTTCGACAAATATTCCCCACTACTTGGTATTTTACTCCAAAGGGAATAGTGTCTGTCAAATAAGATAATAGCTTGTCCAGCTAGCCAGCCCTGTATCCTGCCTCCTCTGCCTGTCTATCCAAGTCTACCGTGAGCACTCTTTCTAGAGGCAGCAGAATCTCAGACTCCGTCTTTCTCAAATCGATGGCCTTGATGTAGCTGTGGCATTCCTCGCAGGTATAAAGGCGATACAACTGGTTCTCGTCGGTCAAATAGGCGAGAGAGCTATGATTTTGAGTGCCGCAGTAGGGGCACTGCAGACGCTGGAAAAGCCACTCGGCATCACAGCGAGAGCACAACAGCCACCTCGCCCCCCGCTCCTTATCCAAGAAGGCGAAGTCTGGTTTACCTCCACAAACCGGGCAGTATCCTCGCCGCCATAGCTCCTGCTTCACCAAAGGCAATAGTACTTCAGAGTGAGCCACCAAGAAGGGTCGAAGAGTGGCTTGAATAGCAGCACTGAGGAGATCCTCACCGACACACTGTTCTGTGGCCATAGCTGATAGTGGCACACCCTGATACCAGTCCCTGACAACTTGCTGCAGCAGGGATGTATTGGAGGCAAGGCTTCTTAGTCCTTCAGCGTTTCCCAGTTCCGGTGTTAAATGTTCCGCAAGGACACCTATCACCGCACGGAGCTGTTCTTGCACTAGGGACCAGTCTAGCCAGAGGTCATCAAACCTTAGTAAGGGAAGACCCTGCTTCAATTGACCAGCAATGGTTTTGTCTGTTAGACCAGGCTTAGTTACGGCGAGGCGCGATTTCACGCCTGTTTGAAGGCGCAGCAATTTGCTGTAGAGCTCAATGAATTGGGGGAGTGAACCCTCTTTCTGTTTCCACTCCCCCAAGGTTTGCAGAATCTGGCTGTCTCTATCCTTGTGCCGTGCCACTAGGGCTCTCCTCCGCAACCTCTCCAGCCCCTGTCGTTTCTTCATACCACTTACCGTGGTGGCTCTTGGCGTACTCTGCAGATACCTTACCGGTGATCATTGAGCGAAGGGACTCCGTCATCCGCGGATGTATTGCACCTAGAAATACGTGTACCAGCAACATAGCTCCGCCGAGGATAAAGCAAACGTCATGCAGAAAGACACTGACGTTGAAAACGCCAGACGATACTTGTCCCTTGAAGGCCCACATGATGATGCCGGTGATCAGGAAGCCTATGAAACACACAACGGAGACCAAAGCAAAGAGCTTCTGTCCGGTGTTCATCTCCGGCTGGGGTGGCATCTTACTCTCGTCGCCCCCAAAGTAGTAGTCGGGCGCTGCCTTGGTCCACTCTAAATCATCCTTTCCCCAAGTGAGAACCTTCTTCAGGAAGGAGAGCGAAGCTGCTGGAGCAACCAGGAAGTATAGGACTGGCGCGCCAACAAAGATCACCGCTGCAATACGGTGGATGACCCGAGTGACGCTATCCTGGGCTACAGCGCCAAACTGAGGCACGTACAGAAACAACCCGGTTAGCCCTAATGTAAGAGCTGCAACAACTACCATCCAGTGGAGCCATCGGGTGCGTAGCTTAAAGCGCTCGACCTCGTGTTGCATCTTACTTACCCTCCTTTTCCTGAATCATTCTGGCACGGGCAACCATATAGTTTATCAAAAGCCCCAGCGCCACTGCTCCCACTACCCCGTAACCCAGGGGCTGGAGGTATTTCTGCCACGCTATAACTATGTCAGACACCTTCGGGCTTGCGGGCAGCGTATCGTATTTGTCAATGCTGTCAGGCAGGACATATAGGACGTGAAGCCCGTCGAGTTGAGTGTTGCCATAAAGGGTAGCATTGGGGTACAGCGCCTCCCCAGTAACAGGGTCGCGGACCGCCTTGAGAGCTCTTACCCTCTTATCTGCCTGTGTCAGCAACTCACCCCGCTCCCCGAAACTCAATGCGCCCGGTGGACAGGACTTAACGCAGGCTGGCTCCAGTCCTTGAGTCACCCGATCCTGGCAAAAGGTGCATTTGTCCATCTTGCCTGCCCCGGTGATTGTGTTGCCTGAACGGCGAGGAACATCAAAGGGGCAAGCCTCGAGGCAGTAGCCACAGCCGCTACATAGACCTTTGTCATAGGCGACAAAGCCCAGTTCGTGGTGATAGAGGGCCCCGGTGGGGCAGACCGTAACACAGCCGGCATCGGTGCAATGCATACACGAGCGCCGGTTAAAGAGCCATGCCACGCTCCCATTACCGTTGCGGCTCACCTCTTTGAACTCCATCTTCAGCCAGGTGTCAACCGAAAGGTCAGCCGGGTTTTCATAGCTGCCGCGATTGGTGGTCTTCTCACCAGACAGATCATTCCACTGCTTGCAGGCTGCCTGACATCCGCGGCATGCGGTACACTTGCTCCCGTCGTATAGTATCGCTTTTTCGCCCATTTGCTACCTCCAACTAGGCCTTTCTCACGTTGCACAGGAAGGCTTTGTACTCTGGTATCATGGTATTGGCATCGCCCACATGTGGCGTGAGCACGTTAGCGCTGTCCCCAGTGGACAAGCCGGTATACCCCCAATGCCACGGTAGTCCAACTTGGTGAATGGTTCTGCCATTCATCCGGAAGGGTTTGAATCTCTTGGTAACCAATGCCACCGCCCTAACCGAGCCCCTGGCATTCTCCACAATGGCTTCTTCTCCATTGGAGATACCCTTCTCTGCAGCCAGTTCCTCGCTGATTTCCACAAACACCTCTGGCTGCATCTCCACCAGCCAGGGCAGATTGCGGGTCATCTGACCAGCCTGCCAGTGCTCTACCAGGCGATAGGTAGTGCAAACATAGGGATAAACTGTGGCTTCGCTGCGTGTATTCTCCGGAGAATCCCACAGCGTGAAGGCTGGATCCCATTGTTGACTGGACATCAGATTGTCCACTGGGCTTTCCCAGGGCTCGTAATGTTCGGGTAGCGGACCGTCAGCACGCTCCATGCCGAAGAGGCGCCCCAGTCCTTCAGCTTTCATTATGAAGGCTTTGTAGCCACCCTGGTTCATAGGCGCTGCTCCACCATCAGGCACATCGCCCACCCATTTACCATCAACCCAGGCAATAACCGGATGTTCAGAGTCCCAGGGCACTCCATCCAAGTCTACCGCAGCCCGGTTATAGATAATGCGGCGGTTTATCGGCCAGCACCAGGACCAGTAACTATAGAGCCCAACCTCTCTGTAGCCGTCCGCAGCAGTATAGCCTCCATTGGCAACGTCGACAACCCAGCGCCTGGTAGCGCGGTTTCCTATGTAATCAGGTCCGGGGAACATCTGGTTCAGGTGTGCCTTCTCGAAAGCATCGAGTGATGCTTCCTCTACGTAGCTCCCGCAGTAGAGCCAGTTCCCCGAGCTTGTGGTACCATCGTCCTTCAGACCTCCGAAGCTGGCTACCAATTTGCCGGTGGTTAGATCGTAGCCGTTGACCTCCCTGGCAACCTGTTTGGGGTCAGGGTCGTCACCGTAGTCCCAGGTTACTGTGGCTATAGCCTCAGCGAGCTTGCCTCCCTGAGTGCGATATAGGTTCTTGACCCTGGTCATTATCTGGTTGATGATCCACAGGTCGTGCTCAGCCTCTCCAGGAGGATTGAGGGCCTTGTAGCGCCACTGCATCCAGCGTCCACTGTTGGTGACGCTGCCCTCCTTCTCAAAGGAAGCAGCAGCAGGCAGCATGAATACCTCAGTTTGGATGTCTGAGGGATTCACCCCTGGCCTCTTCCAGAAGGCAGCCGTCTCTGTCTCCCACAGGTCAACCGCTACCAACCAGTCCAGGTTCTCCAGGGCCTTGCGCTCCATGTTGGCATTGGGACCACCTACTGCGGGATTCTGACCCCAGCACATCAGCCCCTTGATGTTGCCAGCGTACATCGCCTCAAAGAGGGCGATATGGTAGTGATTAGACCAACTGACCACCTTGGGAAGATAGTTGAAGTATTTATCTATGTTGTTCTTAACATCTGGACCATACCAGGCTGCCAGCAGGCTGACAATGTATTTCTTGTAGTTTTTCCACCAGTCAAGACTTAAGGAGTCATCATTGAACCAGGTCTGCGTGGATGTCTTGGCTACCTTGGGCCGGTTTGCGGATACATAGGTGTCAACGTCAACATCGGTCCTTACCGGTTGGGCAAGGTAGCCCGGCAAAATGTGAGCTAGCAGACACATATCTGTTGAGCCCTGGACGTTGGACTCACCTCTCATGGCATTAACGCCGCCGCCACAGATTCCGATGTTGCCCAGAAGGAGCTGCAGGAGGGCATAAGAGCGGACTACCTGCGTGCCACACGTGTGTTGGGTGGTGCCCATGGCGTACATTATGGTGCCTGCCTTACCTGGCTTGCTGGTGGCGGCATAGGTCTCGCAGATTTTGAGAAAGATATCCTTGGGCATACCGATGATGTCGCACACGGTATCAGCGTTATAGCGGGCATAGTGCTGCTTCAGGATCTGGAAGACGCAGTTGGGATCCTGGAGGGTTTCATCCTTGTCCGGGACCACCTTTCCATTCCCGTCGGTTATCATCTGGTACTGCCAGGTATCCTTGTTATACTTCCTCTTGGCATTGTCAGTTTCATTGTGCGAGCCCGCATACCCGCTGAACAGTCCATCGAGTTCATCAGCCCCTTGGAAATTGGGGTCGATTTTCAACTCTGCATTGGTGTACTTTTTGACATAGGTCATGTTGTAATTGCCCGGGTTTTTCTCCATATCATCGAGTACCCACTTTATGATGCCCCCGACAAAGGCGATATCTGTTCCTGATCTCATCTGACCATAGATATGTGCTTTGGCAGAGGTGCGGGTAAAGCGAGGATCAACGTTGATTAGCGTAGCACCTCTTTCTAGAGCTTTGGTGATATGCCCGAAGGCGGCAGGATGGTTCTCAGCTGGGTTCCCCCCGATGACCAGCATGCAATCGCTGTTGGCAACATCACCCCAGTGATTGGTCATTGCTCCTCTACCGAATGATTCCGCCAGACCGGCGACTGTAGAAGAGTGTCATATACGGGCTTGGTGCTCAAGATTAACCACGCCCAGGGTGCGCATCATCTTACTGAGGAGGTAGCACTCCTCATTGTCCAGCGCTGCACCGCCCAGCGAGGCGATTCCATCGCAACGGTTTACGGTGTAGCCCTCAGCGTCGGTTTGGACAAAAGTTGCATCTCTTGTTCGCTTGATGTTTGCGGCGATCTGGTCAAGGGCCCAGTCCCACTCCACCTCCTCCCAATCGGCTGCTCCAGGTGCTCGATACTTGGGCTTGGTCAGCCGTCGCGGATTCAATTTGCCATCGACTGTCCTTACCTGAGCTATAGACGCTCCCTTGGCACAGGCAGCACCTTGATTGACAGGATGGTCCGGATCCCCTTCGAGGTTGATTACATTCTCACCATCGGCAGCAACAATAAATCCACAACCCGAAGCATCGAATGGACAGATGGTCAGTGATTCACCGATCCGCTTTCGTAGTGGGATTGCCTTAGGAGAGGCGGCTAGCGCTTTGTCTTTGGGAAGCATTCCCAAGAATGCTACTCCGCCAGCCGTGGCCCCGGACAGCTTCAAGAAATCCCTTCGGTTTATCTCCACAAGTCTTCCCTCCTTCCAACTAGATTATGCTTGAAACGCACCTCCTTGGATAGCCTTAAATTACAGGCTCCCTGACCGAGTAACCCTTTTTAGGACAATAAAAAAAGTAGCCAGACCTCAAACTTGAGGTGGCTACTCTTCCTTATCTGGCTTCCCTTTCTCACTCTACGTAATATTTTACCTTAGGTAGTCAAATATTTCAACCTGGATTCTTTAGTATTTTACCCTAGTCAACTTGTTTGTCAAGTCTCGTTGCTTCTACTTCTGCTCTCTTAACTAACGTTTCAGATGTAGGGGCAGGTTTTTAAACTTGTC
>CAYWDP010000031.1:0-8735 GCA_964457045.1 uncultured Dehalococcoidia bacterium | reverse complement strand
ACTTCTGCTCTCTTAACTAACGTTTCAGATGTAGGGGCAGGTTTTTAAACTTGTCTCCGAATCAGGAATGGAGTTGAAAACTGCCTTAATCTTTTGTAAACTAATCCTGCAAGGAAGGAGGTGATTGATTGGTAGAACACTTAGCAGAGATCCTTGACCCCTATAGAGGTGAGCGGGGGACCCTCATCCCCGTACTACAAAAAGTTCAAGAGAGTTTTGGCTACCTTTCACAAGAAGCAGTCTCTCAAATTGCTAAGTTTTTAAAAGTTTCTGAGAGCGAGATTTTTGGGGTAGCCTCTTTTTATGCCCAGTTCCGCTTCACCCGTCCTGGGGAGCATAGTGTAAAGGTCTGCTTAGGCACTGCTTGCCATGTGCGTGGCGGGGTGCGCATCTTGGAAACACTGCAGAGAGAGCTGGGAATTGAACCCGGAGGCACCACTGAGGATTATAGGTTCAGCTTGGAGCGGGTTGCCTGTTTTGGCTCTTGCGCTCTGGCTCCGGTAGCAGTAATCGATGACAAGGTACATGGGAGGCTGACCACCACCAAGGCGAAGGAGATACTAGGCCAATATCGATAACCCAGATAGTGAGGTAAGTTGTGACTTTTGAGGAAATACATAGTCAAGCTATAGCGGAATGGGAAGCCCTGGAACATAGCACAAAGCCCCGCATTCTGGTAGGTGCTGCTACCTGTGGTCGGGCGGCAGGGGCTGAGGCGGTGTTGACAGCTATTGAGAGGGAGCTGGCACAACGGAATATCGAGGCTATCATTACCCAGGTAGGCTGTATCGGTCTTTGCTACATCGAGCCTTTGGTAGATATAATTAAGCCAGACCATCCTCGCATCTCCTACGGCAATGTAACCCCTGAGATTATCCCCCGCCTTATTGAAGATTACCTTGTTAATGACAATCCTTGCCCTGATTTAGCTCTGGGGACTGTCGGAGACGGCAGGGTCGAGGGCATCCCATCCCTCTTCGAGCTGCCAGTGCTCAAACCTCAGGTGCGTATAGTCCTCCGCCGCTGTGGCTTCATAGACCCAGAGAATATAAATCACTACATCGCCAACGGTGGCTATAGCGGTTTAATCAGAGCACTGGGGATGAAGCCCGAGGAGATTATTGAGGAGGTCAAGAAATCAGGGTTGCGGGGTAGGGGAGGGGCTGGCTTCCCTACCGGGCAAAAATGGGACTTCTGCCGCAGGTCACCGGGCACGGAGAAATACATCATTTGCAATGCCGATGAAGGCGACCCTGGTGCTTTTATGAACCGGTCTTTACTGGAAGGCGACCCGCATTCAGTTCTAGAAGGAATACTCATTGGTGCTTATGCCATCGGAGCGAGTGAAGGTTATATCTACTGCCGCGCTGAGTATCCCCTTGCCCTAAAACGGCTGGCGATTGCTATCAGGCAGATGGAGGAGTATGGTCTTTTGGGAGATAACATCCTGGGCTCCGATTTTAGCTTTCACCTGAAGATAAAGGAAGGGGCGGGGGCTTTTGTCTGTGGGGAGGAGACAGCGCTGATGGCTTCTATTGAAGGAAGGAGGGGCATGCCCCGAAGTCGTCCTCCCTTTCCGGCTCAGTCTGGCTTATGGGGTAAACCGACCAATATTAATAATGTAGAAAGCTGGGCTAGTGTAGCAGCTATTTTACAACGAGGTGCAGGATGGTATGCCCAGTATGGTACAGAGGGAAGCAAAGGCACTAAAACCTTTTCCTTAGTGGGCAAGGTAGAGCGAACCGGACTTATTGAAGTTCCCTTTGGGATTACCCTACGCGAAATTATCTACAATATTGGTGGTGGAATTCTGAAAGAAAAAGGGTTTAAGGCAGTGCAGAACGGCGGGCCATCAGGGGGGTGCCTATCATCGGATTTCCTCGATTCCCCTGTTGACTATGAATCCCTTACCGGAGCTGGCTCCATCATGGGCTCCGGGGGCATGATAGTCTTGGATGAGGATACCTGCATAGTGGATATCGCTCGCTATTTTCTCTCCTTCACTCAAAAGGAGTCCTGCGGCAAGTGCGTGCCCTGTCGGGTGGGCACAAGGCAAATGCTGGGCATCTTAGAACGCATAGCCAAGGGGGAGGGGAAACCTGAGGACGTGGAGCAACTGCAAAGGCTGGCGGAAACAGTTAAAAATGGGTCGCTTTGCGCTTTAGGTGGGACTGCCCCGAACCCGGTCCTCACCACTCTTCGTTACTTCCGTGGTGAGTACGAGACTCATATTCATGAAAAGCGATGCCCGGCAGGGGTTTGCCGGGAGCTTATCGCCTACTATATTCTGCCTGAGAAGTGTCAGGGTTGCCAGATTTGCCTTCGGAATTGCCCTGTGGAGGCAATTGTCGGTGGGAAAAGAATGATTCATATTGTTGAGCAGGACAAGTGTGTCAAGTGTGGGACTTGTCTTGACGTCTGCCCGGCCCGGTTTTCCGCAGTAGTAAAGGTCTCTGGTGAGAAAATAGAGGTGCCTGAACAACCTGTGCCGATAGAATCCGCAAAGTAAGAGTAGTCCCTAGGAAAGGGGGGATTTCCAGCAAGCTAGATTCTAAAGGGGGAAAGGAAATGGATACTATTGCCTTAACCATCAATGACCAGGAAGTCAAAGCCGAGAAAGGGCGAACGGTGCTTGAGGCAGCCCTTGAGGCAGGGATATACATCCCCACTTTATGCCATCACCCTAGCTTACCCCCTTACGGAAGTTGCCGTATGTGTATCGTAGAGATCGAAGGGATGAGGGGTTTGCCAACTGCTTGTACTACCCCTGCTACTGATGGAATGAAAGTCCAGACCAACACCCCTCAAATTCAGCAACTCAGGCGCAATATCCTGGAGCTCGTTTTCACTGAACACCCCCATGCCTGCTTCACCTGTGACCGCAGGGAACGCTGTGGTCCCTTAGACATCTGCTTGCGCAATGTAGCAGTGACCGAGCGCTGTGTCACCTGCCCTAAGAATGGACGCTGTGAGTTGCAAAAAGTGACTGATTACGTTGGAATTAAGGAGCTAACCCTCCCTTATACCTATAAACATCTCCCCATAGAGAGAGACAGCCCCTTTTTCGACCGGGATTACAATCTCTGTATTCTTTGTGGACGCTGCGTCAGGGTCTGCCAGGAGATACGGGGGGCAGGAGCCATCGCCTTCACCTACCGAGGGAGTCAGGCTCTGGTAGGCACTGCCTTCGGTCTACCCCTCCAGGAAGTAGGCTGCCAGTTCTGCGGTGCTTGTGTTGATGTTTGTCCTACCGGAGCGTTGATAGAGAGAGCTAGTAAATGGGGAGGCTTGCCTGAGTACACCGTCACTACTACCTGCCCCTATTGCGGGGTTGGTTGCCAATTGGACCTAGAGATCAGAAAGGGGGAAATAACCAGTGCTACCCCCAGTCCTGAGGGTGTCAATCGAGGTCAAGCCTGCGTCAAGGGACGCTTCGGCATTGCTGAATTCGTTCACCATCCTCAGCGCTTAACCTCTCCTTTGGTAAGGCGAAATGGGGAATTCGTTGAGGTAACCTGGATGGAAGCACTGGATCTGGTAGCTACTAACCTGGCAAGATACAAGGGTGAGCAGTTCGGCTTTGTTGCTTCAGCGAAGTGCACCAATGAAGACAATTATATTATGCAAAAATTCTGCCGAGCAGTAATGGGGACTAACAATATTGACCACTGTGCCCGTCTCTGCCATGCGCCCACAGTGGCCGGTCTGGCCGCGAGTTTCGGCAGCGGTGCCATGACCAACTCTATTAATGAAATCGGTGATGCAGCCTGCATCCTGGCTATTGGCAGTAACACTATCTCAGCGCATCCTGTTATTGGAGTAGAGGTAACCCGGGCAGTGCGTCAGGGGGCGAAGCTTATCGTGGCTAACCCAAGGGAGATCAACCTGTGCCGCTTTGCTGACCTCTGGCTGCAGCATCGCCCAGGGAGCGATGTGGCTCTGCTCATGGGAATGATGCGAGTCATAGTTGAGGAAGGGTTGCTTGACCAGTCCTTCATAGAGCAACGCTGCGAGAATTTTGATGCCTTCCGGGATTCACTGAAGAAATTCGATCTGGATTTTGTGGAAAGGGTTAGTGGTGTTCCCCAAAGCTTGATAATTGAAGCTGCTCGAATCTATGCTACCCATAAGCCTGCTTCAATCCTTTACGCTATGGGTATCACCCAACATACTCATGGGACGGACAATGTGCTGGCTACTGCCAACTTAGCCATGCTAACGGGCAATATCGGTAAGCCATCGACAGGGATAAATCCACTGCGAGGGCAAAATAATGTCCAGGGTGCCTGTGATATGGGCGCCCTACCCAACGTCTACCCCGGATACCAAGCCGTTGTCAACTCAGACATCAAGCAGAAGTTCGAGGGTGCTTGGGATTGCTCCTTAAGCGCTACCCCAGGGCTGACCCTGACTGAAATTTTTGAGGCTGCCCATCGAGGGCAGATAAAGGCAATTTACCTTGTTGGTGAGAATCCAGCGTTAAGTGATCCTGACTCGAGACATATTGAGGAGTCCTTGCAAAGGTTGGAATTCCTGGTAGTTCAGGACATATTCCTCTCCGAGACTGCCCGCCTAGCTGATGTGGTTCTCCCAGCAGCTACCTTTGCTGAAAGGGATGGCACCTTTACTAATACCGAACGCCGAGTGCAGCGGGTAAGGAAGGCAATTGAGCCTATAGGGGACTCTAAACCCGATTGGTGGATTATATGCCAAATCGCCAAAAGGCTTGAGGCTAAGGGCTTTGATTTTGAGCACCCCTCACAGATAATGGAGGAAATTGCCCATCTTACTCCCAGCTACGGTGGCATTTCCTATGAACGCCTGGAGAAGGAGGGTTTGCAGTGGCCCTGCCCTACTCCAGAGCACCCAGGAACGAAATTCCTTCACGCTGAGACCTTCACCCGTGGCAAGGGTAGGTTTAGCCCCTTAGAGTACAGGCCACCAGCGGAGTTGCCTGATGAGGAATATCCGCTAATCCTCACCACTGAACGCAGCCTTTACCACTTCCACACCGGCACCATGACTCGGAAAGTAAAAGGGCTTAATACCTTGCGGGGGGAGGAGCTTGTGGAGATAAACTCGGCAGATGCTGCTGAACTGGGGATCGCTGATGGGGAGATAGTAAGGGTGGCTTCCCGTCGCGGAGAGGTAACAGGAAGAGCCAGAGTAACTGAGATTTTACCCCCTGGGGTAGTATGCATGAGCTTCCACTTCGCTGAGAGCCCGACCAATGTGCTTACTAATCCTGCTATGGACCCCATCTCTAAGATACCTGAGCTAAAGGTTTGTGCCGTGAGGGTAGAGAAATTGAACGATCATTGAATACAGGGCGGTGGATGTATAAGATCTTGTTCAAAGAAGACCTGGCGCCTAGCATTCATCTGCTTAAAGTCGAAGCGCCAGCGGTGGCTAGAAAAGCCCAACCAGGGCAGTTTGTTGTTGTCAGAGTCGATGAGAAGGGGGAGCGCATCCCCCTTACCATTGCTGACTGGGATAGTGAAGAAGGTAGCATCACCGTAGTGTTCAATGAGGTGGGCAGAACTACACATAAGCTGGCTACGCTGAGGGTCGGTGATTTCATTACCAACTTCGTAGGGCCGCTGGGCTTGCCTGCCCATATTGAGAAATTCGGCACAGTGGTATGCGTGGCTACAGGGTATGGCATTGCCACGATAGTGCCTGTTGTCCGTGCTTTGAGAGAGGAAGGGAATAGGCTTATTTCTATTATTTGGGCCCAGAGCAAAGCCTTTCTCTTTGGGGAAGACCGCTTGCGCAGCCTTAGTGAGCGGCTGATTGTGACTACTGGTAATGGCTCGTATGGTCGAGAGGGGTTTGTCCTTGAGCCATTGGAGGAGTTGCTCCAGGGGGACGAGAAGGTTGACCGTGTCATTGTTATGGGCTCCACCTGTACCATGAGACTTTGTGCTGCCACTACAAAGCCCTTCGGGGTGAAGACCATTGTCAGTCTTAACCCGATAATGGTCGATGGCACCGGGATGTGTGGCGTCTGCCGAGTATCTATAGGTGGCGAGACTAAGTTTGCCTGCGTTGACGGACCTGAGTTTGACGGTCATGAGGTTGATTGGGCTCTGCTCATGGCTCGACGGTGCACCTATTGTGGAGAGCCGTATTCCGTGTTGCAATACCAGTGCCGCCATTGTGCCCAGTGGTAATTTAGAAAAGGGGCTAATATTTTATGCCCAAACTTGACCTAAACCGAGTGCCTATGCCCAAGCAAGCGCCCGAGGTGAGGGCGAGGAACTTCAACGAGGTAGCCTTGGGGTATACAGCGGAGCAGGCACAAGCTGAAGCAAATCGCTGTATTCAATGTCCCAAGCGCTCCTGTGTGGAGGGTTGCCCGGTAGGGGTGGATATCCCCGATTTCATCAAGGCAATACGAGAGGGCGATATGCCAGAGGCAGTGAGAGTGCTCAAGGGCAAAAATAGCCTGCCCGGCATATGTGGGCGAGTTTGCCCTCAAGAGACTCAGTGCGAACAAACCTGCTCTTTAGCTAAGAAGGATGCCCCCATTGCTATTGGTCGCCTGGAGCGCTATGTGGCTGATTGGGAGCACAGCCAAGGCTTGTCTAATGAGCCGCACAATCCCAGTATTGAGCCAAGCGGTAAGAGAGTAGCCGTAGTAGGAGCGGGACCGGCTGGGCTTACTGCTGCTGCTGACCTGGTAAAGCTAGGTCATGGGGTCACTATCTTTGAGGCTTTGCATGTTGCCGGCGGCGTGCTGATGTACGGTATACCCGAGTTCAGGTTGCCCAAGGAAATCGTCCAAGCCGAGGTTGAATATGTGAAGTCCTTGGGTGTAGAGATTAGACTTGACTCCGTAGTTGGCAAGATAGCTACAGTCGATGAGTTGCTTGGGGAGGGTTATGACGCTGTCTTTCTGGGCACTGGGGCAGGGCTGCCCATGTTCCTCGATGTGCCCGGGGAGAATCTCAATGGCATCTACTCATCTAACGAATTCCTCACCAGAATCAACCTGATGAAAGCCTATCTCTTCCCCGAATATGATACCCCAATTCACGCAGGGAAAAAGGTAGCCGTCATCGGTGGCGGCAATGTGGCTATGGACTCCGCCCGGTGTGCCCTCAGGCTTGGGGCTAAGAAGGTCTACATTGTCTATCGCCGGTCGAGAGTAGAGATGCCAGCTCGGGCGGAAGAAGTGGAAAACGCCGAGGAGGAAGGCATTATCTTTAAGCTTTTAACTAACCCAGTAGCCTTCTTTGGAGACGGTCGGGGTTGCGTGGCGGCTATGGGGTGCGTCCAAATGGAGCTGGGAGAGCCTGATGCTAGTGGCAGGAGACGCCCTATCCCCAAGCCAGACAGCGAGTTCATAATAGAGGTTGACACTGTTGTCGTTGCCCTGGGGACCACCCCCAATCCCCTCGTCGCCACCACTACTAAAGGGCTAGAGACTACCCGACGGGGCACTGTGGTGGCAGACGAAGAGACAGGCAAGACCTCGAAGGACAGGGTCTGGGCTGGAGGTGATGTAGTCACTGGGGCTGCTACCGTAATTAGCGCCATGGGCGCAGGGAAAAGAGCCGCTGCCTCTATGGATGCCTACCTAAGAGGAACAGGTACAATATAGGATTTCCCTCTTCTTGGCGATAGGTCTAATAAATCCTGTCTGTCATTACTGTGAAAATAGGTTTTTTTCGTTCGCCCTGAGCCTGTCGAAGGGTCGTTCATGGTTCGACAAGCTCACCACGAACGGGGTCCGGCAGATCTATTTTCATTGTCCGTGGTGCCAATAATTGGCATGGTAGATTGTTAGGAAAATACGGAAAAGGAATCGACACCCTCACCCTGATCCTCTCCCATCAAGTTGATGTTGGTGGGTTCCGTTTCACTGCACCCACCCTACGACTACGCCCCTGCTTTTATTGTTCGCATTATCACAGCTATTATCGCTGCCACCGCGCCAATCCCGGCGACGATCAGAATGGGCAGCATGTAAGAACTTCTTGAGGCAGCGGTTTCAGTATCAGCCATTATGTGGCTAACATCTGCCTGGAGAGTTCCCACAGCAGTCTGAATAGTGGCTATGCCACCTTCGATATCGGTTACCTTCCCGCTCATGGTGCCGAGAGTAGTCTGAACTGTGGCCATATCCCCTTCAATGCTGGTGACCCTGGTATCGATGCTGCTCAGGTCAGTCTGGACTATGCCGATGTCTGTCTGCACAGTGGCCATATTGCCATTGATGCTGGTTATAGAGGCATTGATGCTGCTTAGGTTGGTCTGAATTACCCCGATGTCTGTCTGGATAGTGGCCATTTTGCCGTCTATTGATTGCAGCCAGCCATTCCACTGCGTCAGAGTCTCACTGAGAAGGAAGCTCTTCAGTCCTGTCCCGTAAGTTAGAGGGGAAGAATAGGTTGCGTCAACAATCAGGGTATAAGTGCCTGCGGAAGCAGTTGTCGGTATATCGTAGGGTATCCTGTAGAACCCTGTGGTCACCGTCGTCACCGCCTCAGTCAGGTCTGCCACTAATATCTCGCCGGGTCCATAGAGCCTGGCTGAGGTTATGGTGGCGTTAACCCGTTGTCCCAGGCGGCTGGTCAGCACATGGAATACAGTCCTTTCTCCGGCAAAGTGCATTGAGCCAACATCCACTTCCAATGCTAGTGGATGGATCGGCCCAGCAATAGCATACAGCTTCTTGTCCAAGGAGCCGAAATAGATGGTGCCATCAGCCCCGATCGCTGGAGAGGAAT
>CAYWDP010000030.1:6310-19129 GCA_964457045.1 uncultured Dehalococcoidia bacterium | reverse complement strand
GTTAAACAATGACCCTGATTCTCCCCGGCACAACTCGGATAGCTCCCTCTCCCTTTCTGCTCCTTTTCCACTTATCTCTTTGAAGCCGGCAGTGATGACAACCGCGCCTTTTACCCTCTTCTCTATCAATTCCTTAAACGTACCGATTACTAGTTCTGCCGGGACAATGACCAAGGCCAGGTCAATCTCACCTTCAATATCTCCCACGCTCTGGTACGCTTTAAGTCCAAGAATACTGTCTGTGCTCGGATTTACCGGATAGATCTCCCTCTTGAAATTGCCATCTATCAGGTTCTTCAAAGTGTCGTAGCCAGCCTTCCCTGGCTGACGAGAAGCCCCTATGACAGCAATGCTTTTTGGCTTGAAGGGGAAAAACAGACATAAGCAGGGCAACTGTTTCCTCAATCGTAATAAAGCGTGGAGTTATTGCCTACTGAGGGCAAATCTCACTGCTCTGTCCCTTTTCTTTTAAAGAAAACGGTAGCTAGTGGTGGCAGATTGATGGTTAGAGAATAGGGGCGGCCATGCAAAGGGATCGGCGCTGCTTCTACACCACCCAGATTACCCTGGCCACTACCTCCGTATTCCTTGGAGTCGCTATTCAATAGCTCGCTCCAGAAACCCGGCTGTGGCACACCGACTCGATAGCTGAAGTGGGTCATGGGGGTAAAGTTACAGACAGCCAAAACAATATCATTCGTGGAGCGTGCTTTGCGGATGAGACTAACCACGCTATGCTCCACGTCATTACAGTCAATCCATTCAAAGCCTGCCTGTTCAAAGTCCAATTGATAGAGAGCCGGCTGGTTTCGATAAAACCGATTTAGGTCACTAACCCACTGCTGGAGACCAGAATGCGGCAGGTATTGAAGAAGATGCCATTCCAGGCACTCATCGTGAGCCCACTCCCGCCACTGACCAAACTCTCCACCCATAAAGAGTAACTTCTTTCCCGGCTGGGCATACATGTAACCCAAAAGGAGTCTTAAGTTGGCAAACTTCTGCCAGTCATCTCCCGGCATCTTGCCCAGAAGCGAGCCTTTGCCAAATACCACCTCATCGTGGGAAAGCGGCAAGATAAAGTTCTCAAAGAAGGCATATATCAGGCGAAAGGTGAGGTTATTGTGATGATACTTCCGGTAAATGGGGGCCTTGGCCATATATTCCAGAGTATCGTGCATCCAGCCCATATCCCACTTCAGGCCAAAGCCCAGACCGCCGAGGTAGGTCGGCCGGGAAACCATGGGCCAGGCAGTGGACTCCTCGGCGATAGTCTGCGCATTGGGATTTTCCTCATATACTACTTGGTTGAAGCGCCGCAAGAAAGCAATAGCCTCCAGGTTCTCCCGCCCGCCATACCTGTTAGGTATCCATTCACCCTCTTTACGCCCATAGTCCAGATAAAGCATCGAGGCCACTGCATCCACCCGCAGACCGTCAACGTGATATTTGTTCAGCCAGAACAGGGCGCTGCTAAACAGAAAGCTCCTCACCTCGTCACGGCCATAGTTAAAGATGAAGCTGTTCCAGTCAGGGTGGACTCGCTGTCTTGGATCCTGGTGCTCGTAGAGATGCGTTCCATCAAAGTAACCGAGTCCATGTTCGTCGTTGGGGAAGTGAGAAGGTACCCAGTCAAGGATTACACCTATATTGTGCTGGTGTAAATAGTCAATGAGGTACATAAAATCCTGCGGTGTGCCATAACGGCTGGTGGGGGCAAAGTACCCGGTAGCCTGGTAGCCCCAGGAGCCATAAAAGGGGTGCTCCATCACGGGCAAGAATTCAACATGGGTGAACCCCATCTGCTCCACATATTCAGCCAGTCTGGGAGCCAGCTCCCGGTAGGTGAGGGAGCGATTTCCTTCCTCAGGCACCCGCCGCCAGGAGCCCAGATGTACCTCGTAGACGGAAATGGGGGCATCCAAGGCGTTTCGCTCACACTGCTTCTCCATCCATGCTTGGTCTCCCCAAGCGTAATCTAAGTCCCAGACTACTGAGGCTGTCTTGGAGGGGATCTCGCTATATAAAGCTAATGGGTCGGCTTTCTCTACCCGATAGCCATGGTACCGGGACAGAAGGTAGTACTTGTAGAGTGCTCCCTTGCCCACACCAGGAATGAAGCCTTCCCAGATGCCAGATTGCCCTCTGGAGCGCAGTGGGTGGCTCGACCTATCCCAGCCATTAAACTCGCCTATGACAAATACTTGCCTAGCATTGGGCGCCCACACAGCAAAATAGGTTCCCTCCATTCCGTCCACATTCATAGGGTGGGCTCCCAGCTTCTCGTAAAGCCGATAGTGAGACCCCTCGTTAAAGAGGTAAAGGTCATCATCGGTCAGCCGGGTTACCTCATAGTTCACTGGCTGAGTTGGCACTTTACTTGGGGAGGCCTGCTCCTTTTTCCTGCCTTTCCCCTGTGTCATCTCTGAACAACACCTCTCATCTGATTCTCTGCTAATTTACCGAGCCCCGTGTAATTCCAGCTGAGTGAGACAAGGCTTACAAACCAAGTGCTCACTCGCTGGCCTCTATTAGCTGTAATATGCCCTGGAGGGGCACCTGCACCCAATCAGGTCGGTTATTCAACTCATAGCCAATTTCGTAGACAGCCTTCTCCAAAAGATAGGCATCCAGGAGGGTTCTCAGTTGTCCTGGGTCTTGTGGTAGCAAGCGAGCCTGCTGAACCTCACTCAAATAGGATGTTAGGAAAGCTACCGAAACCCAGGTGTACCAATACTGCGCCCAGTGAGCCAGTACGGGCAGGTCATCCTCAGGACGGGAAGCTAAGGGTACTTGGCGAAGTAGAGCACTATATGCAGCATAGTGAAACGAACGTATCATTCCAGCCACATCCCGCAGGGGTGAACGTTTGAGACGCCGCTCACTCAGAGCACGAGCTGGCTCACCTTCAAAGTCGATGATGACAAAATCCTTGCCTGTATAAAGCACCTGGCCCAAATGATAATCCCCGTGGCAACGGATTCGTGCTGCTGAAATCTTTTGCTCACGGATCGAATGAAAGCGTTCAATGATAGTCTTCTCCAGGTCCAGGACCTGCTGAGCGTCTTCCCTGATTTCCTCCGGGAGGTCTTTCAGCCGCTCTCGCACCAGTTGTAAAGTCTGGATTGTGAGGCTCCGCATGGATTGGTAGAGGGAGGTCTGGTATATTTGAGAGAAGGGTTCCGGAGCGAAGTCCGGGTCATCTGATGCTGAGGCCAGAGCTACGTGCATCTCGGCAGTGCGCTTCCCCAGAAGTTCTGCCGCGGTCATATACGGACCTATAGTCTCTTTAGCCAGCGTGGGCGGCTCCTTGAGTAAGGACAACAGGTGTCTCCAAGTTACTGGCGGCGCCTGCACTGTCGGATGTGCCAGCACATACCGGAGGTAACGCTCTAACGAATCCAAGGTATACTGCCAGGCATCCCCTTCGTTTGGCACAAAGCTCTGGAGGATAGCCAGACTCATTAGCCTGCTCCTTCCTCGCCGGTACTCCAGAGCGCCAGCTACCAGGGGAACATGAAGAAAGTCTGTCTTTTCGGTGAGAAACCGACCGATTTCCAACTCGGGATTAATTCCCTCTTCCAGCCGTCGAAAGAGCTTGAGGATCAGCCGATCCCCGTAGAGGACAGAGGTATTACTCTGCTCCGCTTTCACAGGAGTAGGTTCTAGAGATACCTCCCTTGACCCGCGGGCTGCACGAAAGGCTCGGGTGGGCAAAGCTAAGACCTCGCCAACTCTTCCTTTGAACCGCCGCCTTCGCTCGATGGCCTGCAACAGGAAGTGGCAGAAGCCCTTGTCCGCCAAGGCGTCATAGAGCAACCTGTCGCTATCTTCACCCCGAGGCTTTAGATGGGCAACGACTGCATGAGGGTATTCACGCACTAGCTGTTCTGATTCCTTGGCAGAGGCAGCAATCAGGGGTAGAACATAAGTCTCAGGTTCACCTTCGGTATATTCCACCCCAACGAAAACAAGGTAGGCAACAGAGTTCATAAAATGCATCGGGACAACGTCTCGAATCTGCGATCCCCAGGGGTCTCGCGCCTTGCCCTGGAACCAGCGGCGACCCCTCATGTAGTGTAGCAACAGTGCCTCCAGGATATACCAGTTCTTCTTGTTGAAGAGTTGTTCCTCGTTCTGTGCTATCGTGGGAATTTCGCCGACCTCCTCTGAAGGCCGGGCTCGGGGACGGGGCGATTCTATGCGCTGTGGCTCCAAGGAAAACCAGTAAAAGGCGTATGGGCTGAGGGTAAAGTAGTATTGACCCTCGGTGATAGGCAGGAAGTCCACTCGGCCAAAGAGCTCCACCAGCCTCCAACCTGCAAATTGAGAGAGGTCAAGCTGGACTTGTTGCGCCAAGTGCGACAGATTGGCTACCATCAGGATAGTCTCCCCCTGGTAGCGGCGAAGGAAAGCCAATACCTTGCGATTCTCTGGATAAAGGAACTCAAGGCTCCCCTGCCCGAACGCCTTGAAGCGCTTCCTTAGAGCAATGAGGCGCTTCATCCACCAAAGAAGGGAGTCAGAATTGTTCCGCTGGGTTTCCACATTGATAGCCTCGTAGTGGTACTCGGGATCAACAATCGGAGGGAGGTAAAGCCTCTGGGGATTGGCCCGGGAGAATCCAGCATTCCGCTCGGGACTCCACTGCATCGGGGTGCGCACCCCGTTGCGGTCACCAAGGTAAAAGTTGTCGCCCATGCCGATTTCGTCCCCGTAGTAAATCACTGGCGTTCCTGGCAAAGAGAAGAGCAAGCCGTTCATCAGCTCCATCTTTCTCCGATCGTTGTTGAGTAGTGGAGCCAAGCGACGGCGGATGCCCAAATTGAGCCGGGCAGTAGGGTCTTGCGCATATACCCTGTACATATAATCCCGCTCTTCATCAGTAACCATCTCCAGCGTCAGCTCATCATGGTTGCGAAGAAAGGTAGCCCACTGGCAAGCCTCCGGGATTGTTGGCGTCTGCTGAAGTATGTCAATGATGGGGAAGCGGCTCTCCATGCGGATGGCCATAAACAGACGTGGCATTAGGGGGAAGTGAAAAGCCATATGGAACTCATTCCCATCCCCAAAGTAGACCGCCGCATCTTCGGGCCACTGGTTAGCCTCTCCTAGGAGCACACGGGTCTTAAATTTCCTGTCAATGTGCTGACGCAGTTCCTTGAGGAAGGCATGCGTTTCTGGTAGGTTCTCACAGCTCGTGCCCTCCCTCTCGTAGAGATAGGGCACGGCATCCACTCGGAGTCCATCAACCCCTAGCCGTAGCCAGAAGTCCATTACCCTGAAGACAGCCCGCTGGACAGCAGGGTTGTCATAGTTGAGGTCCGGCTGATGGGAGTAAAAACGGTGCCAGTAATAAGCCCTGGCTACGTGGTCCCAGGTCCAGTTGGAATATTCGTAGTCCTTGAAAATGATGCGGGCTTCTTTGTACTTTTCCGGAGTGTCACTCCACACGTAGAAGTCACGCCAGCGGCTTCTGGGCGCTGCCCGTCGAGCTCGCTGGAACCAGGGGTGCTGGTCAGAGGTGTGGTTGACAACCAGCTCTGTGATTACCCGGACGCCGCGCCGATGCGCTTCATCAACAAATGTCTTAAAATCCTGAATAGTACCATAGACGGGCTGCACATTGCAGTAGTCGGAGATATCGTAGCCGTCGTCTTTCAGAGGTGAGGGGTAAAAAGGCAACAACCAGAGAGCAGTCACTCCCAGGTCTTCAAGGTAATCAAGCTTATCTGTCAGCCCTAACAGGTCACCTACACCATCTGCATCACTATCGAAGAAGGCCCGAATGTGAAGCTCGTAGATTATAGCATCCTTATACCACAGAGGCTGGTCGTCAAAGGGCAAGAGTTCTATGTCCCGTCTCCTCATATCCTAGCCCCCAAGCAGCTTTGTATGTGTTCCGTCAGATCTCTCATGCCCAGCGGTTTGACTAACACACCACGAGCACCATATTTCATGCTCTGCCGCTGGATTGCAGGGCTGCGCTGGGGAGCAATCACCATAAAAGGTATTTTTGCCTCACGTAACCCTTGGCAACTTTCCCAGACGCGCTGGTCAAAGCCGGAAACGTCTATCAGGGAAAGAGCAATTTTCTCTTCCGCATGAACAGCCCGGCCCAGTTCCTCCAGGCCAGTGGCACTGCGTGTCTCATAGCCTTCCTGTCCTAGATACTGCACCAGCAATTCCAGGTTGCCACGGTTGCTGTCCACCACCAAGATTACCCTTTTTTTGAAGCGAGCCTTCAACACTACCTTGACCCCGGAAATGGTTCCGGAAACGGCCTTGGTGACCACCCTAGCAGTGCTTTCACTGATTTCATTAGCCGCTTCCACCGCACCACTGGCAGCCGCTGAAGCCGCCTCATCCACCTTTACGCCAACCTCCTTCGCACCCTGTATAGCTCCTTCCACCGCCTTGCGGGCTACCTTCGCCACATCACCACCAACCTCTGCGGTGCTCTTTACCAAGCCACGGGTGCTGCCTTGGACGGCCATTATCACGTCGCCGCCTAGCTCTCGGGTTCCCTTAATGGTTCCTTCAACGGTGCCCTTTGCCGTTGACGCTAGGTCTCGGCCTGTCTCCTTTGCACCCTGAATTGCTCCTCTGGCCACAGCTAAGACCGCATCTTCTGCACTAATGCCTACACTTTTGCTGGCTGCTACGGCACCCTCTGCAGCATGCCGAGCCACGTTAGCCACATCACCCCCCACTTCGCTGGTACCCCTAATCGTTGCACGGATAGTGTCACTCAGAACATCCCGGGTTACCACGGTGACCTCGCCTACCCCACGTATCACGCCAACAACAGCCCCCTTAGCTACAGAACCCAGCTCGGCGCCAACTTGATTTGCCGCATGAATGGCGCCCGTTATAGCTTCCGCTGCCAAGCCTGACGCCTCCCTCACCACATCCCTCGTACCGCGAAGGCCGGCTACAAGATTGCTGTTAGTGACCTCTATCGTTGCCGCTATTACGTCTTCAGCGCCTCTGAAAGTCCTAGTCAGAGTCTTGCTAATTCGCTTACCCAAGCCTCCCAAAGCCATGATGGCACCTCCTACTCTCAGTTTTTCGACCACTCCTGTTTCGCAAGACTGTCCCCAAGAGGGCTGTTCAAGCTGCTGATGGAGGAGGACATAGCTTCCTCTTGCTCTAAGACGTCAATTCCCTTGCCGCTGCTCATCGCTATGCTTTACATCTAGTAATCAAAGTCCCGTTCGGTGCGGAGCCGCCGGCCGATACGGAAGATGTGGGCAGGGCAGATGTGAGGGTTGAGCTCCACATAATTTCTCGGGCCACGCCACAAGTAGCGGGCCTCGCTGAGAAGATCATGCACCTGATACGGCTCTTGGGGATTGAGCCGCAACTCCTCGAGAGCAAGCTCTACCCAGCCTGACTGGGTGTAGTGAGGATCCAGGTTCACCACCATCAATATCACGTTGGAAAAGTCACCAGTGTGTTTGCTATAGCAAATCAGTTGTTCATTATCCACACTGTGAAACTGCAAAGCCGAGTTACACTGAAGAGCCGAGTTCTCGCAGCGGATGCGGTTCACCCGGGCGATGAAGTCCTTCAGGCTGTCAGGTCGGCTGATGTCCCAGTGCTTGATTTCGTACTTCTCCGAGTTCAAGTACTCCTCACTCCCCGGTTCGCGGGGTTGGTTGGCGCATAGCTCGAAGGCTGGACCGTAGATGCCATAGCTTGTCCCCAGGGTGGCTGCCAGCACCAGTCGCGTCATAAAGGCAGGCCGTCCCCCAGACTGAAGGTATTCGGTCAGAATGTCAGGGGTGTTTGGCCAGAGGTTGAAGCGAAAATACTGGCGCACGTCTGTTTGGGTAAGCTCTGTAAAGTACTGAGTGAGTTCCCACTTGGTGTTACGCCAAGCAAAATAGGTATAAGACTGAGTGAAGCCCAGCTTGGCTAACCGGTACATCACCTTAGGTCGGGTGAAGGCCTCGGAGAGAAAGATAACATCGGGATAGGCCTTTTTGATATCGGCAATCAACCACTCCCAGAAGCGGAAGGGCTTGGTATGAGGGTTGTCCACGCGGAAGATGCGGACGCCTTGATCGATCCAGAAAAGCACCACACTCTTCAACTCTTTCCACAGATCTTGCCAGTGCTCACTCTCAAAATTGAGGGGATAGATGTCTTGGTACTTCTTGGGCGGGTTTTCGGCATACCGTACAGTGCCGTCCGGACGCCGCACGAACCACTCAGGATGCTTCTTCACATAGGGATGGTCAGGGGAGCACTGGAAAGCGATATCTAAGGCCAACTCTATGCCATAGTCTCTCGCCTTGGTCACCAGCCGACGGAAGTCCTCCAGAGAGCCGAGCCGTGGATCAACAGACTTATGCCCCCCTTCCTTCGAGCCGATAGCCCAAGGAGTACCCGGGTCATCGGGGTTAGCCTGGGGAACGTTGTTCTTACCTTTTCGGTTCGTCTGACCAATGGGATGGATAGGCGGAAAGTAGAGCACATCAAAGCCCATTTCTGTGATATAAGGAAGGCGAGCTTCGCAATCGCTGAAAGTCCCGTGGCGCCCCGGCTCTGGCGCACAAGAGCGGGGAAACATCTCATACCAAGTGCTGAAGCGAGCCTTTTCGCGGTCAACCACCACTAGTAACTCCTTGGGGTAGGTAGCGGCAAACTGCCTGTCAGAGTATCTGTCCATAAGCCTGGCTACTTCGTTACTCAAGGCTAGCTGCGCTCTGTCTTTCTGGTCCACATGTGTTGACTGAAGTGTCTTCGCCCAGTCTTGCATCCTCTGGCTGTCAGGATCAGAAGCCCGCTGGCTCACCTCAGAGACCAATTGAGCCCCTACCAGGAGATTAACCGACATATCCTCTTGGCCAGCTTCGACCCTCTTCGCCAGGTCTTGTTGCCAAGACTTGAACCAGTCAACCCAGGCCATAAGAGTATAAAGATAGTGCCCCAGCTCGGTGACCACAAACGAGCCTCGCCAGCGGTCATTGACCAGGAACTCCATGGGCACCTCAGTCCATTGGGAATCATCCTCTTTGCGGTACAGGAGAAGGGCAGACAGCGCGTCATGGCCATCGGCAAAGATATCAGCCTCCACAACTACCTCATCGCCGATAACCCTTTTAATGGGGAAGCGACCGCCATCAATCTCGGGCTTGACCCCTTCAATGATTACGCGAACCCTTTCTGGTTCCTCCATAGAAACCAACCTCTCCCAAATAGCCACACTCACAGCCTGTCGAACGGGGTTTTGTCAAGATGGATTATGTGGTCAATTATGCCTCGCTTAAGATATCCTTGTCAACAGGGATCCCGGGGGCTCAAGTGTATCTGCTGAAGATAGCCCTACAGCAGTGGAGCCATCTCCATCACTAACCTGAAAGGTAGGACTTCAGCCAACTTGAAAGTAGATGGACTCGATTCGTCTTCAAGGAATATAATATTGGCGGATTTAACGTAGCATTAAGACGGGCACTAACAGATTTTCAGAAGGAAGACCAGCAGTAGCAACATGACTTTGAAGAAGAGGACTGAGCATGAGAATTCTCATTGCTGTTGATGGTTCACGCTATTCTGAAGCCGCGATCCGCCTCATTGCAACTCTGAATTTGAGCTCGAAGGCTGAGACGACAATCCTCACCGTAATACCCGAGCACGTCTTCTTGGGCAGACATACCCTTGACCACCTTCTGAGACGTTCAACGACGCTAGGGACGCAGATACGGAAAGCTGAGGACCAAAAGGCGTTAGAGTTACTTGCTAAAGCAGCGGAGCCGTTTGCTGCCAGAGGGCTAAGAGTCGAAACCATCATCCGTAGGGGAAGCCCTGCCGAGGAAATCATAAAGACATGCCGCAATACTCTAGCAGATCTTGCCGTTGTGGGGTTCAAGGGCACGAGCGATATTCCTGAGTTCCTGCTAGGCAGCGTTGCTCAAAAGGTAATGAAATACGCCCCGTGCAGTGTGCTGGTGGTCAAAGGGAAAACCCCAACGGTTAATAGAGTGCTAGTGCCTCTTGATGGCTCGAAATACTCAGATGAAACGGTGCGGTTCTTGCTGAGGCTGCCGCTTCCGCATCGGGCGATGGTTTTTCTTATAACAGTCACACAGTCTCTTGCAACAGCGCTTATCAGAAGGCCCACCTTGGATATGGAAGCAAATCGACAAATACGCACCGAGCTGCAGAAGGCTGAGGAGGAAGCCGCCGAGCGCTTGATGGCAGAGGCGAAAAACGAATTCCGCAAAGGTGGACATAGAGTGCTGACCGCAGTTGCCCATGGCGACCCCTCTCAAGAGATCTTGCGGGAGGCTGCTCGGCGAAACGTGGACTTGATCGCTCCTGGTGCTAAAGGTCTCACCGGAGTTCGCCGCTTTCTGCTTGGCAGTGTGGCTCAGCGCATAGCCAGATATGCCAAATGTTCCGTGCTTATAGTGAAGCCATCAAAGACAAGGAGCCTCGGCTTGGAAGCATGACATGGAAGCGGTATCTAGTTTCTTCAAACAGCCAATGCTTTCGTTCATCACTAGGTATATCCGAGTCGCACTTTCTCGTAGCTGGTGGACTTATCTTGCTGCTTCTGGCTGCTCGGAATCTGCTCGTGGGCGAGCGTGGGGAAACACCTGGCTCGACAGAGGCAGAGACCATTGGTGTATTCCCCATAGGTGTGCCCCTGGTGGTCGGGCCGGCGGTGCTCACTACCCTGCTGGTTTTTACTGGTCGATATTCTATTCCAGCGGTATTGGTTGCCTTCCTGTTAAACCTGGGTTGTGCTTGACTGGTATTTGCTCAGTCGATCCGAATAGCCCGTGCTCTAGGCAGAGGGGGGCTGGGAGCAGCCTCGAAGATAGCTATGCTTCTTCTAGCAACCATAGCGGTGAGAATGATACACCGCGGCATAGTGCAGCTTCTGGAAGGGGGCACCTCTCTATCGTGATTTCTCCT
This sequence comes from uncultured Dehalococcoidia bacterium, assembly GCA_964457045.1. GTDB lineage: Bacteria > Chloroflexota > Dehalococcoidia > UBA2247 > RBG-13-53-26 > CAYWDP01. The sequence continues at coordinate 8,200 of CAYWDP010000030.1, read as the reverse complement.
TCGCTGGCTAAGGTTATGCACTGGAACTTCGCAGGAAGGCTGTAGTGGAAGAGCTTGGCCTAGTTAAAGATTTCGCCATCATAATGGCAGTGGCTGGTGGAGTAACACTATTGTTCCGCAAACTGCATCAGCCACCCATACTCGGCTATTTGATAGCCGGGTTGCTTATTGGCCCCTACACTCTGCCCACTCCACCAGTAACGGATGTCGATACTATAAGACTGCTAGCAGACTTGGGCTTGGTGCTCCTTCTTTTTGGCCTAGGCTTGGAGTTTAGCTGGAGCAAAATCCGCCAGATAGGGTTGGCAGCTTTGATAATTGGAGTGGTCCAGATTGCTACCATGATCTGCATTGGTTATGGGCTGGGGCGACTATTGGGCTGGACGACCATGGACTCTGTTTTCTTAGGAGCTGCCTTACACATAAGCAGCACCGCAATAATCATAAAGATATTGGGAGACCTGGGAAAGCTAGATCTTTTGTCCTCCAGGCTTATCATAGGTGTCCTGGTAGTTGAGGATTTCGCCGCTGTAGTCATCCTCAGCGTACTCTCAGGTATAGCTACCACCGGCACTGCCGATCTCGGCGATATAGGCTCTCTGATACTCAGGCTGGTCACTTTCGTGGCTGCCTCGCTGGCGCTTGGGGCAATTATCGTTCCTCGAATAATTAGCTTCACCCGTCAGTTTCACTCTAAGGAGGTTCTCCTCATCACCAGCCTGGGGTTGTGTTTTACCATGGCTCTGCTTGGTAATTATCTGGGGTTGTCAGTGGCTGCCGGCGCTTTCCTAATGGGGGCTCTGATTGGCGATACCAAACACTCGGAAGAGGTAGCGGAGGTGGTATCCCCAGTACGAGACATGTTTGCGGCCCTATTTTTTGTCGCCATAGGGATGCTCTTAAACATGGCTCAGTTCAGGGATTTCCTTGTCCCCGCCATCATTGTGGCTGCTGTCTTCATGCTGGGCAAAATCCTGAGCAACACCCTGGCAACCTTCATCTGTGGTTACAACGGCAGGACTTCCCTTCAGGTGGGTATGGGCAGACCTGTGATGGGCGAGTTCTCTCTGGCAATTGCCAAGCTGGGGGTAGACCGGGGGGTGGTGGTAGCCCCCCTCTATCCGGTGATTGCTGTAGTCACTACTTTGACCTCCCTAGCTGGTCCCTACATCACGCGTTCAGCAGATTCTGTTGCTGAGTTTTTGGACCGCAGAGCGCCTGTGCTGCTCAGGGTGTATGTCTCTCGCTTATCTGACTGGCTACAAGCAGTGCGCGCTACCTTTGCTCGTGACAGCGCAACAGCCCGAAAGGTTCAGCATTCGGTTAAAATCATAACGATCAATCTTCTGATCGTGATAGTTATTATCAGCATCGGGACCTTCACTCTTCAGTCTGTCACAAATCTGACACTCTTTGAGGGTATTCGTGCTGACTTTATAGGACTAGGGGTCGGTCTTGTTCTTTTAGTCCTATGTCTACCCTCCTTTGTGGTTATATGGCGAAATCTCCGATCGCTGGTTGACGAGGCGGTAACACGTGTGCTGAGCAGGCGACCGTCAGCCAAGAGATGGAGACGTAGAGCACTTCGCATCATTCTCCGAGATAGTATCCTGATTGGGCTGTCCATCTTTGTGGCAATGTGGTTTATCCCTTTTGTTTCTGGTCTCCTTAACATCGGCTCCTTCGCCTTAGCTATACCCTTGCTTCTGCTGGCTCTCCTTCTTTATCTGGTGTTGAATTCGGTAAGGCACATCCATCGCCAGTTGGAACAGAACTTCAGCCAGATTCTCCTAGGAGAGGAATATACCTCTACCTCTGCGGAAGGCGCTCGTCCAGGTGTCGGTCAAGGCGGTTTGGTCAAGATGGCTCGCAAAGTGAAATTGCGTGGGG
>CAYWDP010000030.1:0-6210 GCA_964457045.1 uncultured Dehalococcoidia bacterium | reverse complement strand
GGTGTCGGTCAAGGCGGTTTGGTCAAGATGGCTCGCAAAGTGAAATTGCGTGGGGAGAAAAAAGACCGCAGTCGGCATAGAGCGAAGGGTAAAGTTAAGCAACCCGCGGAAGCTTATCGGCCACATGGCAAAGAATCTGTTGGCACCACTAAGGAAGCAGATTCACAGGCAGATGACCTAAGCGGCAATGAGCTGAAAGGAGACTCTAATCACTAACAGTAGTTCTGTCGAGTTCTTGTTCCCCATCACTGCCTTGGTAGTATACTAGCTCGAAGTGGAATTCCGAGGACTGTTTAGGCCCAGGCCTACCATCTCCGATGAGGAGGTAGCCAACGGGTTACGCCGGCTGACCCGGGAGGGAATGGTCTCCCTTGGCTTTGGCAGCATCACCACCAGCAGCTTTCTGGCTGCCTTCGCTCTGATTCTGGGAGCTAACAACCTCCAGATCGGCATTCTGGCAGCCATCCCATTCTTAACGCAGCCCCTCCAAATTGTCGCCATCTCTCTGGCGAAGTGGTGATATCTGTATAGCCCTCGGCTGTCAAACCAGGAGAACAGACACTCTTTGGCACATCCTCTTAACCCAACCTCCTTTATGCTTTTCTTGGGCGCTTCTTCCAGCGGTCTATCAAGAGCTCTTCCAGTTCGATCATGAAGATCACCGGGAGTGACAGCAAAATTATGAAGCCCCACCATTGGCCCGGGAAGGGCTCTACCCTAAAGGGATTGAACCCCGCATGGGGAAGCACATAAATGATGATAAGGTGGAGGACTATGGTTACAGTGATACCACCAACCACCCATCTGTTGGAGAAGGGGCTCATAGAGAATACGGATCTGGTCAATGACCGGGCAGTAAGCAGGTAGAGAATATGCACCATCATCACCGTCATAAAGGCTGCTGTTTGTGCCTGGCTCAGCCGCACTTCATCGACCACTGAGCTTGCCACAGCAGGATTACCGTAGTGGTAGAACACCACGAAGGCTGCGACAGCCATTATGACAGACACAAGCCCTACCTTTCTAAAGAATAGAGGATTGGCTATCGGTTCCCTTGGATCGCGCGGTGGCCTGTCGAGCAACCCCTGCTCTCGGGGTTCCCAGAGGAGAGGTAGGGCAAGAGCAACAGCGTCATAGAGGTTTATCCAGAGGATTTGTATCGGCTCCAGAGGGAGACGTTCTCCGAAAAGGGCGAAGAAGGGTACTAGTAATATTGCTCCTATCACCAGAAGGGCCTGCCCTCCATTGGTGGGAAGGGTGTAGAGGATGACTTTGCGTATGTTCTCAAAAACATGCCTGCCCTCCTCTACTGCTGCTACTATGCTGGCAAAGTTGTCATCCACCAAAACCATATCAGCAGCTTCCTTGGTTACGTCGGTCCCCTTTACTCCCATAGCTACGCCCAGGTCAGCCGCCTTTAGCGCCGGTGCATCGTTCACCCCATCGCCGGTCATAGCCACTACATGTCCCCTCCGCTGTAACTGTGTGGCTACCCTGAATTTATGCACCGGGGCGACCCTGGCATACACAGAGACCTTATCCACAACCTCATATAGCTCATCATCGCTCATTCTCGAAAGGCCCTCCCCGGTCAGCACCTCGCTACCATTCCCGATCCCCAACTGCCCCGCAATAGCCTGTGCTGTCCGGGCATGGTCTCCCGTTATCATCACCACTCTTATGCCAGCTCTCTTGCATTTAGCTACTGCCTCTATCGCCTCTTCTCTGGGTGGGTCTATCATCCCTTGGAGCCCCAAGAAAACTAGCCCCTCTAGGTCCTCCGAGGTGAACGATATTTTGCTGGTGGGCACACGCTTGTAAGCTAGGCCCAGCACCCTCAACGCTTCTTGTGCCATCTCGTCCACCCTGCTGAATATGGCCTCAGTCTCTAAAGGTCTAATGCTGCCCTCGACCAGCTGGCTCTGAGACATCCCTAGTATCCTCTCTGGCGAGCCCTTAACGTAGATCACATTCTCCTCCCTGTCCTGGTGCAGGGTAGCCATATACCGCTCCTGTGACTCAAAAGGCACCTCATCCAACCTGGGGAACCTGTCAGTGACACCAGCTTTTATTGCTGAGACTACCAAAGCCCCTTCCGTAGGGTCTCCTAGGATTTCATACCTACCATCCGTCTGCTTCAGGTCGGCGTTGTTACATAAGAGGCCTGCTCTCAGGGTTTGAACCAGGTCACTCTCCTGCAAGGGGTTAACCACTTCACTGTCTAGAGTAAATTGCCCCCTAGGCTCATAGCCTGCCCCAGTCACTCCATAGTCCTTTCCACCACAGTAGATCCTGACTACAGTCATTTCGTTTCTGGTGAGGGTACCGGTTTTATCTGAGCATATAACAGTAGCCGAGCCCAGGGTTTCCACCGCTGGTAACTTCCTCACCAGTGCATTCCTACGTGCCATAGCCCTGGCACCAAAGGCGAGGGCTATGGTTAATATAGCTGGTAGCCCCTCAGGTATGGCCGCAACAGCGAGGGATACTGAGGCGAGGAAAGAGTAAACGAAGTCATAGCCGCCAAGAGTTGCCCCTAGTACAAGATTGATGATGGCTAAGACGAGGACAGCGATGACCAGGAATCTGGTGAACTGAGCCATCTTTCTCATCAGTGGTGCGGCGGCTGCCCGGGAGGTCTCCTTCATCAGTTTGGCAATTCTACCTATCTCCGTCTCCTCCGCAGTAGCTACCACCATCCCCTGTCCTGAGCCTCGGGCAACAAAGGTGCCACTGAAAGCCATACAACGCTGGTCGGCAGGGGATAAGTCCGGTTTTGGGATCAACTCAATCCCCTTCTCCACGGGGACCGATTCCCCAGTAAGAGCGGCTTCATCGGCAGCCAGATTCCTGGCGTAAAACAAGCGCAAATCGGCTGGCACGCGGTCGCCTTCCTCAAGAAGAACTACGTCTCCTGGTACTAATTCACGCGCCGGTATATCTTTCCGCCCACCATCCCGCAGCACGGTGCACTCCGGTACCATCATCTTGGTCAGTGCCTCCATAGAGGCCTCAGCCCTTCCCTCCTGAACGAATCCTATTATGGCATTGGCCAGAACTACTGCCAGGATAACTGCTGTATCTATCCACATATCCAGAAGGGCGGTGGTGAGAGCAGCGGCCAGCAGAACATATATCAGAGCGCTACGAAACTGGAGAAGGAATCGGACAAGCGCTCCCTGCCTCCTGAACTTTATTTCGTTATAGCCATACTGTTTCAGCCTTGCCTTTGCCTCACTGGAGGCAAGACCTGACGTGTCCACCTTCAGCGCTTGCATAACCGCTGCCACCGATAGCTGATACCATCGGCTGCTATCCAGCAATGGAGACTTGTCCCTCATAATTCAGACTCACCTTCCAATAGAACTCCTATGTGGGAGATACAAAAACTCAAACCTCATGCTTCTCAAAGGTCGTGAGCTAGACTTTAATTGTATCACGTTTCCCTGAAACGGAATGTACTGTGAAGTTGCCAGCCTTTTGAGAAACGTGGGTTCCAACTTAGACTATCTCCTGTCTTGAAGAACCCAAGATATGAATTAGCTTGCTGGCAGGCTAGCGGCAGTGTTAATGCGAAGTCAGATACGTAAAGCGACTGAGCAGATATATGCCTGCAAAGCAAGGGGAATCGTTGACATTTCGTCAGGGTTGACTTACTCTGCGTCTCACAGTATCCGACATTATAGGAGGTGGTCAAAATGGCAGACAAACGGATATCGCAATTAGCTCCACTGGCACGCAACTTGCGACGGAATTTCTTGGCTGGCCTTGTAATAGTAACACCGATAGCTGCTACGATCTTGATAATGAAGTGGCTATTTGATGCCATCGACGGTATCTTAGAGCCAGTTGTTGAACTGATCTTTGGTCACCCCATTCCTGGCATTGGATTTGCTGTAATGCTGATCCTGATCTATCTGGCCGGACTGGTTGCAGCCAATGTCATAGGTAGGAGGGCTATTCAATTTGGTGAATCCCTGGTGGTAAGAGTGCCTATGGCTAGGGAGATCTACAACACCATCAAGCAGGTGGTGAACAGCCTGATGCTGCCCCAGAAGGGCGGCTTCAGGGAGGTGGTGTTAGTAGAGTTCCCCAGGCCTGGTATGCAAACTGTGGGGTTTGTTACCAACAGGGTGGTGGATGGCTCTGGTCACGAATTGCTTAATGTCTTCATACCGACTGCGCCCAATCCGACGTCCGGTTTTTTTCAAATGATCCCTCCAGAAAACGCTAGTCGTGCGAACCTTTCTGTGGAAGATGCCATGAAGATGGTCATATCGGCAGGAATGGTATCTCCTGCAGTGATTGAGTCCAAGACTGGTGAAGACAGAGGGAGTATCAAGCAAGGAACTTAACCTTTTCCAAAAAAGAAAGGTTTTGAAAGTCCTGAAAAACCCATGCACCTGAGACTGGACCTCATGAGGTATCAGCAATTCGGGAAGGCAGTAGGGTGACTCAATAACCTTAGCAGGGTGTATAATCTGGTCAAACAGAGAGGTGTACTATGCCGTTCAAAGCACACTATTTGAGTCCAGAAGGCCATTTACAACAGGATCTTAGCGAGGGAGAAGTTCGAGCTGCCTTCGAATCTAAAGAGGGTTGTTGTGGGTGGACATCAGCGAGACCACGGAGGAAGACGGCGAATTCTTAAAACGAACCTTTAACTTCCACCATCTCGCCATTGAAGATTGTGTCAGCCCACAGGTCCACCCACCAAAAGTCGATGATTTCGACGACCATCTCTTCATCATAGTTCATGGCATAAACCACATGGCGGAGTGGGAGATAGTGGAGACGGCAGAGCTGGCGATCTTCCTTGCTCACCACTTCGTGGTGAGCAACCATAATTTCCCTCTTTACAGTGTTGAGGCTGTTAGACGGCAGGTGGAAAATGATGGCCGTCCCATGAGGCGTGGAGCAGAGTTCCTGGCCCATGCTTTGATCGATGCGCTGGTTGATAATGTTATGCCCACTATCGATAGAATGATTGAGAGTGCCGATGACATTGAGGAGGAGGTGATTCACAACCCGCAGCAGATAGCCCTGGAAGCTACTATGAAGCTAAAGCGTTCTACTCTGCGAATACATAGAGTCGTCGCTCCCCAACGGGAGGTCCTGAATCGGCTGAGCCGTGGTGAGTTCCCTTTGATTAAAGGAGAGGCGCAGATATTTTACCGGGACGTCTACGATCATTTAGTGCGGATCGAAGACCTGAACTTAACTATTCGAGATATGGCCGACAGTGCGCTAGCCACTTATCTGTCATCAGTAGCAAACCGACAAAACGAGACAATGAGGGTGCTGTCCATAGTGGCTACCATCTTTCTGCCTATGGTGCTGGTGGCTGGCATCTATGGTATGAATTTTGAGAATATGCCGGAGCTGAAATGGTCATGGGCCTACTTTGCTGTGCTGGGATTTATGGGGGTTATCATGGTGGGTGCCGTGTGCTGGTTCTGGTCTCGAAAGTGGATAGGCTGGGGGCGGCAGCAGGTTAGTCGGGTCAGGCCATTTGCTGTGGACCCGAACAAACTGCTCGGCTATATCGAGCAAGTGGCAGGCTGGCACCCTCGGCAACGCTAGCTGAAGATTCTAGGCCTCGCTGGCAAAGGCAAAGCCCGAGCAGTGAAGTCACAGGGGTGCGGAGGGCCAAGCCGGAGTTGACACAGTAGGTCAGTACACCTGCCTCCACTTGCAATTACCCACTTGCTAACCAATCATCCCTCGTGATGGGAGTCACGACGCTACAGCTTTGATAGTCGTAAGCATCGCCTCTCCTGAGGCGACGAATAATACCAATCGTCACCATTGCTACCATATAATGCCGGTTCTCCCTCCATTAGCGTGAGAGGCAAGCCCTGGGGAGATACACTCCTACAGCAGTAGGGGGCACTTCCATTATGTCATTGCGACCCCGATTTATCAGGGGAAGCAATCTCGGCAGGAAGGGGGTATGTCTGTTTGAGGTCAGGTGGGGCACCTGACACCCACGATGGGGGTTTCCCGCAGAGGCTTGCCTGTGGGAAAGCCTTTCAGGCTTGATAGGAAAGCGGACAGGTTTAAAAACCTGTCCCTACATCTCACCCTAGCCCTCTCCCTTCAAGGGTGAGGGAATAACCTGCTCTCCCCTTTCTACGACAGAAGCTATTATGTTTGGCTTAAAATCATGAAAGGTGGGAGCATTCTAGTGAAAACTGGGTAATTGCAAGC
>CAYWDP010000029.1:3973-19225 GCA_964457045.1 uncultured Dehalococcoidia bacterium | reverse complement strand
TGAGTACCAGTTTGGCGTTGACAGAGCCAACATCCACACCTAAAGAATAGCTCATTTTGTACCACGCAATTGTAACATATCCAGAAGCAAATTGTAAGAATTATATCACGAGGGTGTTTTATTGTCATTGCGAGTCACGAAGTGCCGAAGCAATCTCTGAAAGCAATAGTGAGATTGCTTCGCTGCCCCTTCGCTTCCCTCAGGGCTTCGGCTCGCAATGACAGGCAGGGTTATTAAACGACCTCATATCACAAGAGCCCTTCTTATGCTGCTAGTTTGGCTGGAGATCTTTGAAAAATGTAGGGACGGGTCTTTAGACCCGTCCCAGAATCAGCGATTGAAATGTCCCCACGCATAGGGTAGGGGCTCTGTCCCCTGCCAAGCGGGGGGCGGGTGACGGAGCACCCGCCTATGATAAGGGCGGTAGTCGCTGATTTGGGGCTCGTCCAAGCGCTGGACTCCGATATAATCGGAGTCCCTACAGGATGATCCATTTTTCAGCAATCTCCAAGTAAGTGTGACTTGACAAGCACCAGGCAGGTGATTAGGATGACCGCAATTGTTGATAATCGCGGGCCTAACTAATAAAGAAGTTGATGTGCAGATTTAGCGGCCGAAAGGGGGACTATGAGAACACGGGGCGTTAATAGAGTAACAATAGCGGTAAAAGACCTTGATAAGGGGATTGCCCTTTACTCCAAGCTTCTTGGTGCCACTTTTCATGATCAGAGCACTCCAGCCCAGCCCTATGGCCTGAGGTGCGCTATTAGCTGGGATGCGGGGATAGAGCTTGTTGCCCCGCTGCCTGGGCGCGACAGCTTTGCAGAGAAACACATCACAAAACACGGAGAAGGCTTGATGGGCGTAGTCTTTGCAGTGGACGATGTTGATGAGGCTCGCCGGAGGGCTGAGGAAATGGGAATCGGTGTCTTGGGTTTGATTGAATATGATCAGGACCAGATAAGAGAGTATCACCAGGACATGTTTAAGAAGTACAAGGAATACATGCTGAACCCTGCTGATACATATGGCGTTGGAGTAGTCTTGGGCCAAATAGAGCCAAAGTAAGCGGTTGTAGCGAACATAACTTCCCTGCGGCATCAACTCAACCTTGCCACAAGTAGTATGCTTTGTTCCCTTATTTCGGTCAGTGAGTTTTCTGTGGAACTGGGGGCACCCTATTGAGATAGGAAACAATGTAATGTTAAGCTCCTGGGTAGCTTGCTCCAACTCTTTGCTTCCATCACTGGTGCACTGAAGCATGATAGGGCTAGTTCGACAGCCACTACGGCAGATGTTAGAATTTGACCAAGGCAGCTTAGACGCTCCAAGTCCGTCTATTAGTTATGTGAAAAATGAAAGTTACCAATGCCATAAAGCCATTTATGGGGAGAGCTTTTCGTAGATACTTTCCTCTGCTGGCACTACTTTGGATCCTCGTGGTGCTATATCCCAATCCTTTGAACCTGATTGTAAGCCTGCAGAGGGCTTTTAATCCGAATATTGACTCTGCTTCCGTTGAATCCTTATCTAGGGATCTTCCCTCTGATCCCGCTGCCATTGAGAATGCAGTGCTTCAACAGATACCTTATAGCTATGACTGGGAAAGCTATGGCATGCCTTGGTATGTTCCTACCGTTGAGGAGGTACTGGAGAGAGGAGAAGGGGATTGTAAAGCGAGGACTTTGGTTTTAGCCTCCCTCTTTGAGGCAAAAGGTATCCCCTACCGTATTAGCTGGTCTCCAATACATATGTGGGTGGAATACGAGGGAAAAGAGGAGACAGCTATAGAAAATCCCAGAGTTGAGTTTTATCAGCAGGATCCTGAAACAGGGGAAAGGTCGTTTCGGCTTCCTGAGATTCCTTTCAGTGAGGTAATGCATTCCTTTTGGCAAGGATTTTGGGACCCTATGCCTGGGGTGAGGAAGGCCCTTCTGTTGTTTGGTTTACCCGCTTTAATAAAACTGCGTCTGCTGAAAAGAGAGTAGAACCTTTCTCCTTCAATCAGCACATTGAGATCGTTGAAAGATGAATCACCCTGTAGGGACAGACCTTTAGGTCTGTCCAGCGCTCAGACGGGTCTAAAGACCCGTCCCTACGTTTTTAAAAGCTCTCGCACATTGGGATTGGTGATGCTTAAGTTAATGTGCTATACTTAGGTTTGTGCGAGCGGTGTTGATAGCAAAATTGCGAAGAGACATTTCTAGCATTTCCCACCATAACACTTTCTTCATTATTATTCCTCCAGTCCTACAATTGAGAAACCAAACCTAGCTAGCAGGGGGTATTTCATGAAAATATGCCTTCTATGCTACAGAGGGGAACCTTACTGTGGTGGGCAGGGCGTCTACATTCATCATCTCTCTAAGGAGTTGTGTAACCTTGGACATGAAGTTCATTTGCTGTCAGGGAACCCCCATCCTAACGTTGTGGATGCCGTAAAGATGGAGAAACTTGAAAGCCTTGATCTTTATGGCGTGAATTGTGGCCGTCTTCCACCAAACCCACTTCGCATACTCACTCCTCTTAACTTCTATGAGTTTATGGCTGTGCTTCTAGGTGCATTCCCTGAGCCCTTCACCTTTAGCATGAGAGCCTATGGTAAATTGCGACAACTTCTATCACGGGAAGAGTTCGATGTTATTCATGACAACCAATGCTTGGGGTATGGTCTGCTCCTTATGAAGCGCTTCAAGATTCCCGTTATTGCCACTATTCATCATCCTCCTAGCATCGACAGGGATCTCGATGTTGCTCAAGCCGAGGGATGGTGGAGGAAGTTCAAGATGATGAGATGGTACTCGTTTCTAACCATGCAGCGCCTGGTATCAAGGCGAATTGATAGAATAATAGCTGTCTCTAACAGCTCTGCTGAGGAGACAAAGCGCAGTTTTAAGGTACCGGAGAATAAAGTGAGGGTGGTGTACAATGGCATCGATAGTGAGCTGTTTAAGAGAGATGAATCCGTCCCAAAGGAGCCGAATAGTCTTATTGTAGTCAGAGCAGCAGGCCAGATAAAGGGCCTCCTTTACTTGTTAAAGGCCCTTCAATTATTGAAGAACGAAGTGGAAGTAAAGTTAACCATCGTGGGCAATGCTTCTTCAGATGACCAGTACCCATCAAGGGTGGTAAAGGAGTGTGGTCTTTTGGATAGGGTAAACTTTACTGGGAGGATAAGCCAAGAGGAGTTGGTAAAGCGTTACTCGGCGGCTGAGATAGCGGTGGTCCCCTCTCTTTATGAAGGTTTTGGCTTTCCTGCTGCTGAAGCCATGTCTTGCCAAGTTCCAGTTATTGCTACTAGGGCGGGGGCACTCCCAGAAGTGACAGGAGAAGATGGTGAGGTAGGACTGCTAGTGCCTCCGGCTGATGCTGATGCCTTGGCGGCAGCAATTAAGCGCCTGTTAGGCGATGAACTACTTCGGAGGAGGATGGGCGAAGCAGGCAGGAAAAGGGTGGAGAGAAATTTCACTTGGCGGCAAGCTGCTAAGAATACTGTAGAAGTGTACCAAGAGCTACTGTGAATGCTTACCATTGATCATAGACTCCTAGGAATTCAGGAAGGTGATCAGGTTCTGGATGTTGGTTGTGGGGAAGGGCGGCATAGTTGGGGGATGTATAACCAAATTGATTGTTTGATCTATGCTCTCGACATTGAGGAGGAAAATCTAAAGAAGACAAGGTATACCTTTTATCTTATAGACGAGCAGGAGAAGCGCAGTGGCAAGTGGCTGGCAATTAGAGGGGATGCAACGAATCTTCCCTTTAAGGATGCTTCTTTTGACAAGGTCGTTTGTTCAGAAGTACTGGAGCACCTTCACGATGATAGGCGAGGCATAAGGGAACTGGTGCGAGTGCTGAAAGCCAATGGCATGCTAGCTGTTAGCGTGCCTACTTATCTTACCGAGACTATCTACTGGAAAATATCTAAGGATTATCATAACTACCCCGGATGTCATGTAAGGAAATATAGGGCGGGTGAAGTCGTTAACTTGTTGCGCCAAAATAACCTCCGCGTTTGTGCCATTCGTCACAAACATGCTTTGCATTCCATCTACTGGCTGCTTCGCTGTCTCTTCGGAATAAAGAATGAGAAGGCCTTAATCCCGTCTCTTTATTACAAGTTTTTAGTGTGGGATATAAAGACTAAAAGCAAGCCTATTCGCTTGCTTGACGATGTACTAAATCACGTCTTCCCCAAAAGCATCGTTATTTATGCTCAGAAAGGAGATGATGGAGGGTATTGCCGGGCTGATTAACGAGCAAGCGAGCTTCATCAGTAGCCATCAGCTTCCCTCAGGAGCCATCCCTTGGTATGAAGGTGGTATCGCAGACCCCTGGGATCACATAGAATGTGCTATAGCCTTAGATTTAGCTGGTAGGTTTGGGGAGGCTGCTAAGGCTTATCGCTGGTTGAGGGATATCCAAAATACTGATGGTAGCTGGTACTCCAGTTACTTGAATGACCAGCCTCAAGACCTAACCAGAGACACAAACTATAGCTCTTACATAGCAACGGGGGTATGGTACCATTACCTATTCAGCAAAGATCTGAACTTTCTCTGTCAGATGTGGACCACGATTGATAAAGGCATAACCTTCGCTTTGCGTCTACAGCAGCCAACCGGTGAGATTCATTGGGCTTATGATGTGGATGGTAAGGCTTGGCCGGGGGCTCTTCTCGATGCATCAAGCTGTATCTGGCATAGTATCAGGAGTGGCATAAAGGTGGCTGAATTACTAGGGATAGAAAAGCCTGATTGGGAAGTGGCCAGCAGGAGGCTAGCCCGGGCGATTAGGGAACACCCTGAGCTTTTTGATAAGTTTGGTGAGAATAGGCAGGGTTTTGCTACGAATTGGTTCTACCCAGTCCTGACTAGGGTGATCAAAGGGAAGGAGGCGAAAGAGCGTATTGTTAGGCAGTGGAAGGATTTTGTCATTGATAATTGGGGATGCAGGTGTGTTAGCAGTGCGCCGTGGGTGACTGTGGCTGAGACCTGTGAATTGATTATGGCTTTATCCCGAATAGGCGAGCTGGACAGGGCGAGGCTGTTGCTAGATTGGATTCTTCGATTTAAAGATCATAATGGTGGCTTCCAGGCAGGGATAAAGCTGCCGGAACAGATAATCTGGCCGGAGGAAAACAATACTTGGACATCGGCTGCGGTGATAATGGCTGTATTAGCACAAGCGCAAGTTGAGGGTGAAGACATTGACTGACGAGTTTGTAGGTTACGAGAATCTCATAAGCTTTGTGGAAGAAAGGGCGTTACATGAGTCAGAAGGGGATATAGTTGAAATCGGCGCCTATATGGGTGGCGGCACAGTCAAATTGGCAGAATTTGCCAAGAAGTACGGCAAGAAGGTATATGCGATTGACATTTTTGACCCCAGCCTTGACAAGACCATAGGCAAAGGAGGGGTCAAAGCATGTGAGGTTTACCAAACATTTCTCTATGGTCGGTCAATGTTAGAGGTCTACCAGGAAACAATTCGGGGTTTCGACAACATCATTACTATTAAAGCGGATTCCAGGAAAGTCAAATTTCCTGAAGAACAGAAATTTATTTTTGGATTCGTTGATGGTTGTCATCAGCAAGCGTATGTAGAGAATGATTTCCATGTTATTTGGCCCCATCTTGTCTCGGGAGGCGTGATCGGTTTCCACGACTATAAGTTTGATGACTGGCCAGAGGTTACCCAAGCTGTTGACAGATTAATGGATGCACACAAAAGCGAGATAAGCGAAGTTTATGAGATAGAAGGAAATTATGGTATCTTGTCTGTCTTCCTGGTCAAGAAGTAGCTTCCCTAGCCCATTTCCATGTTACGCTTCCTTCACCTGACTCATGCTTCAAGATCCCCTCGCTAACCATATCCTTGACCCCTTCCCTGAGGTAATCGAGAGGATAGTTTATTTCCTTCGACACTCTGGCTATTAGTTCTTCTATCACATCCCCTTTCGTCTCCATCTTACCCAAGTTTTCAATCACATTTCCCTGTAGCAGTGTGAGGGTTATCTCCCCGCGTCTCCTCACCTTTACCTTTTCCCACTCCTCCCGTTCTATGCCATCTAACTTCTCTTCCTTTTCCAAATCCTCCAGGTAGCTAATGTAGCAGTTAATCTCCTCTTTATACTTACGGTCAATTTCATTTAGTTCCTTAGCACTCACACTGTCGGTCTCCGTTATCGCCTCATTGGCATTGTATTTTAGCCAGTCATCGGTAAGTATCTTGATCCCATATTCTTTTGCTCTCTCCCGTACCTCTGTTCCCGGGAAAGGTGCCAGTAAGTGAAATCCATAATAAGTGTTTAGCTCCTTGGCAAAGTTAACTGTCTCTGCCAGGGTTTCCTTTGTTTCCCCCGGTAATCCTATTATGAAAGAGGCTAAATTCTTTATTCCAGCCTCGTTGGATAGTTTGACTGCCTCTTTTATTTTCTCTGTGGTGATTTTCTTTCGGACAGTGTCCAATATCTTCTGATTCCCGCTCTCAACACCGTAGCAGATAAAGTAGCAGCCAGCCTCTTTCATTTTATTAAGTAGCTCAGGGGTCACCGTATCAACCCTGGAATTAGCGCTCCACTGGAACTTCAGCTTCCTGGACGTTATTTCGTCGCAAAAGGCATAGAGATGCCTACGATTAAGGGTGAAAAGGTCGTCTGCCACGGTTATAGTCTTGAATCCATAGTTGAGGATCTCCTCTATTTCGTCTACGACTAGTTTAATACTGCGGAACCTGCCCTTCCTGCCCACCATTTTAGGTCCAGCACAGAAAATACAATTAAAGGGGCAGCCCCTGCTGGTAATAAGCCCGCATTCACTGAAAAGGGCACGGTATTTAGATAAGGGGAAGAGGTGCCTGGCAGGAAAGGGAAGCTCATCCAGATCTTCAATCCAGTGGCGAGGCTTGGTCAGCACTATATCCCTGTCTTCTCTAAAGGCAATCCCATCTATTTCCTTCAGGCTCTTTCCACGGGCAATCTCCAACATAGTGTATTCCCCCTCTCCTCTGACTACTATGTCTATCCAGGGGGCTTCTCTTAGTGCCTCCTCAGCCCAGAAGGAAACATGCGGGCCGCCAATGACAGTAATAATGTTCCCGTCAATCTCTTTATAGTCTTTAAGAATTTTGGAGGCAATGGGATAGTTCATGGTTACCGCGGTGATGCCGATAATTTCAGGAGCAAAGTCGGCATTTTTTTCCTCCAGGATTTCCTTAGAGTATTTGGTGACAAGGAAATCCTGGACTTGAACTTCAATTCCCTCTTTTTCTAATAAAGCGGCTACATATGCCAAACCCAAAGGTATTGTCGGGAACTCTGAGGAAGGATAGGGGGTATTTATTAAGAGTGCTCTCATCCCATTTTTGTCATGCTAACAGTCGCCCTTGATTTCAGCCTTTGGGCTACACTTTATCAGGATAGTATCGCTCAGTAAAGGGAGGTGACGAGCTAATTTGTCCAAAGAATTCAACATTGCGAGCGAAATACCTTTAGGCAGTTTATCAAGTAGTTGACCCCACCAGGGGAACCCAAAGAACAATGATATACCAATGGCCCGTTCCACCTTAAGGTGAGGTTCTACCAATTGTCTCAAGGATGCATAATCAAACTTGGATGCGTGGTCAACCGGCACCTGCCATACTTTGTATTCTGATCCTTTCCCCTGATATAGTCTCTCTACTACTTTGAATAAGCGCCTTCCCAGCCTAAAGCTAAGGCTTTCGAAGTTAGCTATGGCGATTATCACCTTCCCTTGAGGCTTAAGCACTCTAGCTATCTCCTCCACAGCCTTATCCGGGTGGGGGAAGTGGTCAAGTGCACCCTTGCAAATAACCTTATCAAAAGAGCAGTTCTTGAAGGGCAAATATTCCCCTGCCCCGCGAATCAAGGTTACTTCGGCGTTGCTCTTGGCAATATGCTCCTTAGCGTGGTCTATCATCTGCCTCGAAGGCTCAAGCCCAAGGCATCTCCCTCCCCTTTTAGCCATCTCTATTGCGTCAATGGCTCTGCCACAACCGATATCCAGGATTCTTTCTCCCTCCCTTGCTTCCATTTCCCTCAAAGTGACTTCATTCATCTGCTGAAAGAGAAAGGCCAGGTCGGGGTGAACTACCGAAGGCACGACATGCTTATCATCCCACTCTAAGTCAACCTTCGTTTTGATATCGCCTTGATTCAAAGCTCGGTCATCCTTTTAGGAGTCGCATCACAGCAGTATCCGATCCTGGTGCCAAGACTTGGTTTCGTAAATAAAATAAGTTTGCCCCTGCCTGAGGCTAAGACGAGAGGCGATATGACGCTTGTTATACTCTTTCCTCATATCTAGGGTAGGAACCGAAAACCTTGAACAGAGATGTCTTGGCTTGCACCTTTTTCAACACCTGCCTAATAGAAGGATCCTGTCGGTGTCCTTCTAGGTCGACGAGGAAGATATACTTGCCCAGGCTTTCTTTCGAAGGGCGGGATTCAACCTTTGCTAGGTTAATATTGCACTCAGCAAATTCCTTGAGTACGCCGTAAAGCAGTCCAGGGCGATCCTCATCGAAAGAGAAACAGAGGGATGTCTTGTCACGACCTGTCGGAGGGTGATCATTGCGAGCGAGGACAACGAAGCGGGTAACATTGGGAGAGTAATCTTGGATGTTTTTGGCAAGTATTTGGGCTCCATATAGTTGAGCAGCTCGATGGGTGCCAATAGCAGCGGCGGGAGTAGAGGACGACATCATCTGCTCTACGGCTGCTGCAGTGCTGAGTGCTGCCATCATTTCAGCTTGGGGAAAGCATCGCTCTAGGAAACGGCGACATTGAGCTAGGGCTTGAGGATGAGAGAAAATCATCTTTAGCTCTAAGGCCTCGGTCCCTGGCTTGACTAGCAGGTGATGCTCAACAGGTAGGACTAATTCTTGTCGGATGAGTAGCTTTGACTCATGAATGAGGAGATCTAGAGTATCAGTAACAGAACCCTCAAGGCTGTTTTCGATAGCTACCACCCCTTCTTCTGCTATACCGGTATCTACAGCTGCAGCTACAGCAGGGATGCTGAAAAAGGGAAGAAGCTGCGCCTTTTCATCATACTTTAGAGCAGCTTCCTCGCTAAAAGTACCAGGTGGTCCCAGATACGCAATCCTTTTTACCATCTTTAGCTACCAGTAAGGATATTACGCAGGGCTTGTTCCAGCTCTGGTTTGGTTACAGCTATCACCCGATCCTCAGCTTCAAGAGTAGTGTCTTGAGTAGGCAATTGAACCCCCTCCTCCTTGATTATCAGGGAGAGAAGGCTTCCAGACGGTAAGGGAAGCTCCTTGACCTGCTTCCCTACCGCTGTCGAAGTAGAGGGGATTTTCACCTCCACAATCTCCAGTTCACCCTTCCTGAGTTCCCGAAGGTGTACCAGAGGATGGGTAGGTACCTCCTGTTCAATATACTCCAGGATAAGATTGGTAGCGCTGACAGTAACATCAATGCCTAGTTTCTTGAACAAGGCTTCATTTTTGGGGTTACCTATGCGGGCAATAATGCGAGGCACATTAAATTTATGTTTAGCTACTTGGCAGGCTACCAGATTATCTTCATCTTCATCGGTTACAGCCACAAATAGATTTGCTCTCTCAGCTCCTGCTTCCTCCAGTGTTGCAGCCTCACAGCCATCTCCTTGCATGCAAATGCTGCCTAGCTCTTCCTCAATACGCTCTACTTTGGCGGCATCCTTCTCGATTACTAATACCTCGTGACCCTCGCCAAGCAGTGCCTTGGAGAGATGGTAACCCACCGTTCCTCCGCCAACGACGACAATGTACATCCTTATCCTCTATTCTACCAGCTTTTCCCTAAGCAGTTGAGCAAAGACCGTGGTGGGGCTAACGGCATCCAGTCCCAGGGTTTGGTAAAGCTCCTCACGAAGCGGGTCATAGATGCGACAAATCACCTTAGGCACGTTAAAGATGTGCTTAGCGATCTGGGCAGCCATAACATTGCGATTATCTCCCTGAGTTACCGCTACGAAGGCATCAGCCTCCTCTATCCCCGCTTTACGCAGTGAATCCTCATCAGTGCCATCACCTAGCAATGCGGTACCTTTGAAAGTAGGGATGAGCCTCCTAAAGCTGCCTGAGTTGACATCTAAAACGGTCACTTGATGCCCCTCACTGTCCAATAAAGCAGCCAGTTGAGCTCCTACCCGCCCACAGCCCATAATAACCACTTTCATTTTTGCTTCTAGAGAGGGGGTTGCCGTAGCAATAACACTCGGCAGGGGGCGTTCTTTAGCACGTAAGAGATAGTATCACCAAGGTCAAATTGCCCGAAACGTTTGTGGTAACTCATACTCATTAGAATGAGATCAGCACTTCGCTCCATCACCTCATCTATTATAGCCGGACCTACTTCCCGCGTCTGAAGTAGATCTGTCTCTATTTCGTAATCTTCTTCATCAGCACATTCCTCAGCGTGGCTCAGTACCTCCTCTGCCTTTCTCGTTTCTGGCTCGAGTTCGGCGTCTAGGGGGAGGGAGCGTTTTACTTGAATTATATAAACAACGTAGACCTTACCCTTAGTCTCTTTAGCCATCTTACAAGCTAGCGCTATTGCCTCCTTATCTGCTTCATCTCCACTTATAGGCACTAATATTCTCAGAAATTTCATTAGCTATATCCCTACCACCCTATGTTAAGACAAAGCTTGTTTGCTTATTATATCATAACCCTTACTCTTGTCTTGCCATACTTCATAGACTGTTTCAAGTTTATCGGGGTCTCCAAAAAGGTGCAAGTTTTTGGCTAATCTAATGGATTCGACCCGATGGTGGCGCTACTCCAGTTAAGGGAAGGTTTGCTCGCCTCCGATAGAGGTAATAGGCTAACAAGCCAACGAACATCCAGCCAAAGCCCACATTACGACTGTAGGCTTGTTGGACGATGATTATGATCCATATGGCCACTGTAGCTGCCAGTCCGATCATAGCGGTAAGCGGAAGCTCACGTCCTTTAATTTTGATATTTAAGCCTAGCTTAAAAGGACGGGGCAAGTCGGGTTTTCTCGCTCGCAAAGCCATAATGGAAGCGTGAGCGAAGGCAAAGGACAGGAGGGAGCCAAAGGTGTAAAGTGCTCCCAGGCTCTTGAAGAAGTCACCGCCGAAGAAACCGGGGATGAGGATAAACATGGCAATCAAGCAGAATAGTATAATGGAAACGTAAGGGGTCCTAAAATGCTTATGCACTCGGCTGAGGGCTCCAGGCAACTGCCGGTGTGTTCCCATGGAAAAAGCCAGGCGGGAGATGCCTATGAGACCCGCATTGGTAGCGATAAGCAATATGGTGGCGGCTAACACGCCCACCAGAGGCATGTAAATTCTCTGCAGTGTCTCGTTGGGCATATGGGCAGCGATACCAGCTACGGGATCTGTTGCCCACGTACTGCCAAGCTCTTGGGGAGTCATGGCAGAGAGAGCTACCAGGGAGATGCCAGCAAACATTACCAGTACGGCGACTGTCATTAGTACCAATGTCCTTGGGGCTCGCACCTGTGGGTGGCGAGTTTCCTCGGCCATCTGGGACACGGTTTCTACTCCAGTAAAGGCTAGGGATGCAATGGCAATGCCGAAAACCAGCGCTCCGATGTTTGGCCAGTGGTCCTGGATGCCGCCAGTTAACTGGCTCCAGCTTAGTGGCCAATTACCTGCTCCAAACATGTTGTCAACAAGTTGGCTAACTGTGAATATCAGCAAGAAGCCGAGAATGATTATCGAAAGCTGGGTGGCCAAATCTAGCACCGTAGCCAAGATATTCACCCTGGATGATTCTTTTACCCCAATGACATTGATAATCATGAGGAATAGTATGATAACCATGGATATAGCAGTGCCAGCTACGGGGGAATCCTTCAGAGGTGCCCAGAAGTAACCAAGGTAGGGTGAAATAGTATAGGCGGAAATAGAGATGGTAACAATATAGCTTAGCATTAGAGCCCAGCCAGATATAAAGCCCACTAAATCATTGAACCCATGTCGGGCGAAACTGGCTGAACCACCCGCCTCAGGAAGCATAGCTGTGCCTTCGGCATAGGTGAGAGCGGTAAAGATAAAAAGGATACCTGCTATAGCCAGTGCTACTGGGGCAGCACCCATAGCTACTAAAGCGACAATGCCTAGCGCATAATAAATCGAGGAACCGACATTACCATAAGCAGCGCTGAAAAGAGCAGGAACGCCTAATACTCGTCTGAGGCGGTAGTGCGTGATCCGAGGTCGGCGAACAATTCTATCGCCGGGTTTTGGCTGCCAGCCTTTTTCCATCAATCTCTGCTTTGTCCAAATTCAAACATGGCAGGGGATTTTATTCCCCCCACTGGCGTTTGTCAATTAAGTATATTCTTGCCAACTTATCTCTGAAGGGATATTATGATATTGTGCCCCTGTAGCTCAGATGGATAGAGCACCAGCCTCCGGAGCTGGGTGCGGGCGTTCGAGTCGCCCCAGGGGCGTATTACCTGCAGTTGGGGCAAACATTGAAGAAGTCCTCTGGTAGGTTCCACTTTTTTCTGATGTATTCAAGCTGTGCTTCAGGTGCGAAGTAGTTTCCACAAGCTCTGCACTTCTTCAGCTTAAATTCCACCTTCCAGTTATGTATTATCCTGGTATCATCTATATCCTCCATTTCTATGCACTGAGTGGGGCAGATATAGACACAGGAGCCACAACCTATGCAAGCCGTGGCAGTCTCCAGGAAGGGAGGGGCTACCTCTTTCTTAACTCCCCGATTAACAAGGCTAATGGCACTAACACCAACTACCTCTTGGCATGCCCGTACACATAAGGCACACAGAATGCATCTGTCGTGCTCTAGATACTCTGACCTAAAGGAGGTCTCCTCCACTCCCAGTTTTCTGGCTAGATCCTGTATCACCTTTTCTTCGGAGCACCGGGCTAGCAGTAGCTCAATTAGCATTTTGCGGTTAGCTATTACCCTTTCAGAGGCAGTGTTCACTATCAGTCCTTCCTCAACAGGATAGAGGCAGGAGGTTACCAATCTGGAGCGACCATCTCTAATTATCTCTACCAAGCAGAGTCGGCAGGCTCCGTAGGGTTCTAGTGCTTCGTTATAGCAGAGGGTGGGTATCTCAATGCCATTATCCCTGGCTACCTCTAGTATGGTTGATCCCTTTTCTGTGTGAATTTCTCGGTCATCAATAGTTAGGGTTACCAATTCTTTCATCTCACCTCTACAGCTCCCAGTTTACAGATATCATAACAAGCCCCACATTTAATACACAGGCTTTGGTCTAGAATGACTGGTTTTTTCTTGGCTACAAAGGTTATTGCCTCTTGGGGACATGCTTTAACACAGAGACCACACCCAGGGCATTTGTCTTCGATGATGAAGTAGCTAATCAACTCTTTGCATACACCTGCCGGGCAGCGTCTCTCCTTAATATGTGCCTCATACTCATCTCTGAAATAGCGCAGGGTAGTCAAAATAGGGTTAGGAGCCGTCCCTCCTAGGGCACATAGCGAGCTGTCGATAAGAGTGGCAGACAAGCGTTCCAGTAAATCAATATCCTCCTCCCTTCCCTCCCCCTCAGTAATGCCAGTAACTATCTCCCGCATCCTTTTTATCCCCTCACGACAGGGAAGACACTTACCACAAGATTCTTCCTCGAGGAAGGTAAGAAAATACTTAGCCATATCTATCATGCAGGTGCCTTCGTCCATCACAATCATGCCGCCCGACCCCATCATTGAACCGGCTCTGGTTAATTCATCAAAGTCTACTGGTAGGTCGATTAAACTATCAGGGAGAAAGCCCCCCGAGGGACCCCCAGTTTGCACTGCTTTGAACCTTTTGCCTCCTCGGATACCACCGCCAATATCATAGATTATTTCTCTCAAAGTCATCCCCATAGGGACCTCTACCAGGCCGGTATTATTTACCTTACCTACCAAAGAGAATATTTTTGTCCCTTTGCTCCCCTCGGTGCCGATTTTGTTGTACCAATCAGCGCCCTTGAGGATTATTAGTGGCACGTTAGCCCAAGTCTCCACATTATTCAGGTTAGAGGGCTGATTCCACAGTCCCCTCTCTACTGTATGGACATATTTTGCTCTGGGTTCTCCCACCCTGCCTTCCAGCGAGGCCATCAATGCAGTTGATTCCCCGCAAACAAAGGCTCCACCGCCTCTATTTACTGTAACCCGGAAGTCGAAGCCAGTGCCTAGAATATTCTTCCCCAGCAAGCCGTATTCCTCGGCTTGCTGGATGGCTATAGTTACATTTTTCACCGCCAGGGGGTATTCATGGCGGACATATACATATCCCCTATTTGACCCGATGGCGTAAGCCCCGATTATCAACCCCTCTAAGACGCTGTGGGGATTACCCTCCATAAGGCTTCTATCCATATAGGCACCAGGGTCCCCCTCGTCGCAGTTGCATATCACATACTTTGTGTCCCCTTTAGCCTTTCGGCAAGACTCCCACTTAACTCCAGTAGGGAATCCGCCCCCGCCACGCCCCCGCAGTCCAGATTGCTTGATTTCCTCGATTATCTGCTGGGGGGACATCTCGGTTAATACCTTGCTTGCAGCGGCATACCCGCCGATGGCCAGATAGTCGTCGATGGAGGTAGGATCAATCTTATTATTGTTGCTCAGAAGAAGGCGTTGCTGCTTTTTGTAAAAGGGCACATCATCTTCATATACAAATCGCTCTCCTGTATTTGGATCCACATACAGCAATCTATCGATGATTTCTCCCTTGATGATAGTCTGTGAGATTATTTCAGGGACGTCTTCTATCTTTACCTGCTGATAGAAAATGCCTTGTGGATAAATGGTCAGCAGTGCTCCCCTCTCACAGAACCCGGGGCAGCCTGTGGCCCTCACATCAACCTTCTCTTGCAGGCCACCCCTCTCCACCTCATTCCTGAAGGCAGCCACAAGGTTCAAGCAGCCGTAGGCAAGGCATCCCGTACCGGCACATACTGCTATACAGGGTTTATCGGAGTCTCTTCTCTCGGTTATCGACCTTCTTAAATCTTCCAGCTCTTTAGGGGATCTTATTTTATTCATCTCTGACACGCATAATCACTCATATGAGGTCATTTAATTGTCACCCTGACCCCGATTTATCGGGGGAAGGGTCTCTAGATTCTTCGCTTCGCTCAGAATGACAGGTAGGATTATTAGCACTCTCTACTCATATCCTGCTAGCAGGGAGTTGACCTTATCGCTTTTCATTTGTCCGGAGTATTCTTCGTCG
>CAYWDP010000029.1:0-3873 GCA_964457045.1 uncultured Dehalococcoidia bacterium | reverse complement strand
TGCTAGCAGGGAGTTGACCTTATCGCTTTTCATTTGTCCGGAGTATTCTTCGTCGATTATTACCATGGGCCCTAAGGCGCAACAACCCACACAGTTGACTGTTTCTAGAGTAAATTTAAGGTCATCTGTTGTTTCTCCACGACTGACCCCTAAATCCCGTTCTACCTTCTCCAAAACCCTGGCTGCCCCTCTAACATGGCAAGCTGTGCCGAGGCAGACCTTAATCAGATGACGGCCTCTTGGTGTAAGACTAAAAGCTCTGAAAAAAGTGGCTATGCTGTATACTTGACTCAAGGGGATATCCAGGATTTGGCTGACCTTCTCTAAAGCATCTTTGGGCAAATAGTAGTACTCATCCTGGATGTCTTGCAGTATGGAGACCAACTGCCCCCTGTCAGCCTGAAACCTATCAATTATTGCCTCTACATCTGTCGCCACCTATGCCTCCAATTTTTTCTTCAGTTTCTGATATTCAGCGTTTACCCTGGCCTGTATCTGCTCTATGACTTCTTCGGGAAGATGACGAAATCTTCCCTGCAATGACAGGTAATCACCCACCGGTCGAAGTTGAGGGAAATCGAAGTTCAGTTTGTATTTGCCGTTCTCCACCTCATAGAGAGGGAAAATCCCTGTCTCTACAGCTAGACGCCCCAATCGGATGGTCAAATCGGGGGCGTAGCGCCAGCCAGTAGGGCACTGCGATAAAATGTGAAGGTAAGCTGGTCCAGTAACCGCTGCTGCCTTATTAACCTTATCAATCAAATCAAAAGGGTAGCTGGGGCAGGCTGTGGCTACGTAAGGGATATCGTGCGCCACAGCAATAGCCGGCATGTTCTTCTTCCAGGTAGTTTGCCCAATGCTTAATTTACCGGCAGGAGAGGTGGTAGTGAAAGCGCCAAAGGGGGTGGCGCTGGAGCGCTGAATGCCGGTATTCATATATGCCTCGTTATCAAAGCAGAGGTAGAGAAAATCATGTCCCCTCTCCCATGCCCCTGAGAGGGCTTGCAGTCCTATGTCACTGGTTCCCCCATCACCCGCCATAGCCACCACTTTGACCTTCTGAGCAGTCCTTTTCCCTTTCTTGGTCAATATCTTTAATCCTGCTTCTATACCTGAGGCAGTGGCTGCAGTATTCTCAAAAAGGCTATGTATCCAAGGAACCCGCCAGGAAGTATAAGGGAGTGGTGAGGAGATAATCTCTATGCATCCTGTGGCATTGGTGACTATCACCTCTCTGCCTAGTGCCTTACATACCAGCCTTACCGCCAAGGCTTCACCACAACCCAGGCAAGCCCGATGACCGGGAGCGAAATACTCCTTTTGAGGTAAAAGTCGGGGCACATATATGGCGAATCTTTCCATTTATTCCCTAACTCCAATTATCTCTACTTCCTCCTCTATCCCCTTCTCTGCCATTTCTAGGCCTCTGGCGACCATTTGCTTGAACTCCTCCACTGAAATGTCTCTACCACCTAAGCCTCCTATAAAGCCTACTACTTTTGGTTTTTTTTCTTGAGGAAACAAAGCTGCTCTTATCTCGGAGCAAACTGGCCCGTTATGTGCTCCAAAGGAAAGGCAGCGGTCTAGAACGATGAGAACTTCAGCGTCCTCCACCGCTTGACAAATCTCCTCAAAGGGGAAGGGTCTCCAGAGGCGCAGTCTGATGAGCCCTATCTTTTCGTCTTGTTCCCTCAGTTCATCTATGGCAACCATGGCTGTCTCACTGAAACTCCCCATGGTTAGGAGCAAGACCTTGGCATCTTCAGACTGATAATGCTCAACCGCATGGTAGTAGCGCCCGCTGATTTCCCCAAACTCCTGCCAAACCTGGAGGATAACCTCTTTAGCTGACCTGAGGGCAACGTCCTGCGCCTTCTTCGCCTCCATGTACAGGCCAGGGCCGGCAAAGGCCCCCATGCTTACCGGCTTATCAGGGTCTAAAGCAAAGGGGTGAGTGTATCGAGGGAGGAATTTGTCAACCTGGCTTTTCTCCAGCAGGAATAAGGGTTCCACCACGTGAGATAGGTGAAAACCATCCAGATGAACCATCACCGGGAATAATACCTGAGGATGTTCGCCAATGCGGAAGGCACATATTGTGAGGTCAAAAGCCTGCTGCCCATTTTCAGCAAACATCTGCACCCAGCCGCAGTCACGAACAGCCATAACATCAGAATGGTCACCCCAAACGCTTAAGGGTGCCGATAGCGCCCTGTTAGCCACTGTCATAATTATCGGCAATCTTAAGGAGGAGGCTATGTACAACACCTCGTGCATTAATTCCAGCCCCTGTCCGGCAGTAGCAGTGAAGGTCCTGGCTCCTACTGCCGAGGCCCCTACGCAGGCACTCATAGCGGAATGCTCAGACTCAACAGGGATGTATTCTGCATCCAGTTCACCATTGGCTACCAGCTCTGCCAGGCGTTCCACAATGTGGGTTTGGGGAGTAATCGGATAGGCAGCGATCACGTCAGCATCGGCAAGCTTCGCTGCTTCAGCCACCGCAAAAGAACCCTCCATCCCGATCATCCTCATTTGTTACTCCTCCTCAACCATGGTTATTGCCTGGGTCCAGCATTCCCTGGCACAAATGCCGCAGCCCTTACAATAATAGAGGTCTGCCGCAAAGTCTCCTTCAGGATTCAGGTTAACACAAGCCTCAGGGCAGAAGAGGTAACATATGCCGCACTTTATGCATCTATCATAATTCCAAATTGGTCTTTGAGACCTCCAGTCACCGGTCCTGTACTGGGCAGCATTTCCCGGGCTGGTGACTACACAGCCTACTTCCATGTCACGCCACGTGGGCTCAGTTTCTTTACGTCCCTTACTCAAGTCAGTCTTCCTCTAGACTATTGTGGTCTGTTCATAGGCTCTCTTGCAGGCCTCTAGATTTCTTCCCCCTCCTCTTTCTCCGAAGCGCTCCCTCAGTGGCTCCTCAAGAGAGCTTAACCTAACCATATCGGTTACCTTTATTACTGCCCCTAGCATGGTGGTATTGACAATAGGCACGCCGATAACTTCGCTAGCGATAGTAGTGGCATCAACCACAGCTACCCGCCACTTGTTTCCAAATTTGGACTTTATCTCCTCTGGTGCCCTTTTGCTATTGACTATTATCACCCCTTTTTCCTTCAGACCTGAGCCGATATCAACAACATCCAGCAGCCCAGCGTCAAGAACAACCACGATGTCAGGCTCCCTGACCTCTGCCCTGATCTTTATGGGTTTGTCGTTTGTTCTTACAAAGGCTTGAACAGGTGCACCTCTTCTTTCTGGACCAAAGCTGGGAAAAGCCAGGGCATATTTGCCTTCACTGATCAAAGCCAGAGCGAGCAGTTCTGCTGAGGTAACCGCTCCCTGCCCGCCCCTACCATGAATTCTTAGCTCAATCATCCCTGCGTTATTATAAGGTTTTTCAGCTACTAGTCAATAAGAAACTTTACATAGGGCAATTGACCTTGCTTCACCTGTATGGACTCCGATTTATCGGAGTCCAGCGCTTGGACGGATCTAAAGCCCTGTCCCTACGTTTTTCAACGCTCTCTACGTAGGGGGATGACCTGAAAATAGCGATTGCTGTCCTTTCATAGAGTGGGTGCTCTGCCACCCGCTCATTTCTGCAGGGGACAGAGCCCCTGCCCTATATTTGAAAAATTTAATCGCTGATTTAGGGGGTTGTGATCTCGTTTGACTTGGCTTCGGATTATGTGCTATATTCGCCACTACGGGGTGTAGCGCAGCTCATTTCTGCAGGGGACAGAGCCCCTGCCCTATATTTGAAAAATTTAATCGCTGATTTAGGGGGTTGTGATCTCGTTTGACTTGGCTTCGGATTATGTGCTATATTCGCCACTACGGGGTGTAGCGCAG
>CAYWDP010000028.1:0-19600 GCA_964457045.1 uncultured Dehalococcoidia bacterium | reverse complement strand
CTCTTTCCTTCAAAAAGACCCCCACGCAAGCACGCTGTCGTAATTGCGGAGAGCTCTTTACACCTAAAGAGTTCGATTGGTCTTGCCCAAGCTGCCAGAATAGCAGTATAGAAATCGTCGCCGGGAATGAACTCTATGTAGAAAGCATCGAGGTGGAATGATGGAAATAAAGGTTCTAAAAGACATTCTGGGCGCTAATGAGCAGATAGCGGAGAGAAACCGGAGGTTATTGGATAGTAAGGGAGTCTTCGCCATAAACCTGATGTCCTCACCAGGCGCTGGCAAGACTAGCCTAATCCTGGAGACAATAAAGAGGCTGGAGGGCAAAGTTCGAATCGGTGTTATTGAGGGAGACGTAAGTTCGAGTTTGGATGCTGAGAAGATAAGTGAGAAGAAGGTGCCGGTGATACAAATAAACACCGGCGGTGAATGTCACCTCGATGCTAATATGACATCACGAGCCCTGGATAACCTGGCTCTCGAGGATATCGAGCTTCTGCTTATTGAAAATGTGGGCAATCTTATCTGCACCGCAGAGTTCCAGCTTGGAGTGCATAAGAAGGTGGTCATTCTGAGTGTACCCGAAGGCGATGACAAACCTTACAAGTATCCTTTGATGTTCCACATAGCAGATGTTGTTTTGATAAACAAAATCGACCTTCTACCATATCTGAAATTTGACATCGAGGGCTTTTCTAAGGCGGTCAGGAGCATCAACCAAGGGGTTAAGATATTTCCGATTTCCTGCACCACCCATCAGGGGATTGAAGACTGGGTTTCCTGGGTTATGGCTAATGTGCGCCCTTCAGCTCCCGAAGCACTAACTTGACAACCCTGGGAATAGCCCTCTCAATCTGCGGAGTACACTCCTCGCTGAAGGTGGTGACGTCTGCCACCTCTACAGCGAAAATGGTAATCTCCTGGGGCAGCGCTAAGCCGAGCTTGGTGCCCAACTCTACTACAGTAGCCAAATCGACATTGTGGGTTGTGGGGGGATAGTGGAGGGTGCCTAAATCCTGCAAGCTAAGGCGGTGAACCTGCCCAGGCTTTCCCTTCCGGGTCTGGATAGCATCAATAACAATCGCTCGCTGATAACCCTTAAGTAAATCCAAAAGACCAAGACCAACAGCATTGGTCTCAGTTACAGTTACCTCCGAATTATCAATTTCCTTTCCCAATATCTGGACAACTTTATTCCCTACCCCATCATCGCAACGAAGGGGATTCCCCAGTCCCAGAATCAATGTCTTCAAACTCTAGCCCTCTAAATCCCCTTTGATCAAACTAAGTCTATCTCCACACTTCAGAGCGAGTACTTGCGCTCTATTTCCGCCACTCTGGCTACGTTTCCTGCTTCCTCTTCTTCGAAGGGAGTGCTAAACCAGGCGTCCAAGATCTCCTGGGCTACTGCAGGAGAAGTGAGGCGTAGCCCCATGACCAGTATATTGGCATGGTTCCATTTCCGTGCCCCACTCGCCGTAGCAGCATCGGGGCAAAGCGCTGCTCTTACTCCGGGGACTTTATTTGCCGCCAGAGAAACCCCTGTCCCTGTCCAGCAAAAAAGTATCCCCTCATCGCTTTCTCCTGAAGCTACGCTTTTGCCTACCTTTGCTGCTATCTCGGACCAGGGAGAAGGCTGATATAGCTGATAACTGAAGCCCTTGTCATCAAGATATTGAGTTACGGCATCAACCAAAGAGGTGTGCTCGTCGGTCCCAATAGTGATGCTCTCTACACCTCTTTCCACTTTTTCTACGATGGTCTCCGTTTCTGAGATATTTTGGAATACTCTTGGGTCATTCATAATTCTTCCCAAGATATTAACTGGGCTGGCAGCCCGAATTTCATCCCCCTGGCTTAAAGGAGTTCGCCCGAAGAAGATGCAAAGGGAGTTTCCTTGCGGCCAATAGGCTAAATCCCCAAAATTCACCACCTCACGAGCATTTTCTTCCCCCATTTTGACCGGGACTTGGAAATATATTTCCTCCCCCCAAGCATGCGCCATCCCTTTAAGAGGAAGAGCATCCCAAATCATGGCCGCACTCTTTGTGGAGTTAAGCCAGGCAAAAGCCCTTGCTTTTCCTGCAGTAATCTTGATCTTCCTCATGATGGCTCGTCTTACTTCATAAGCAAAGGAATTCTCAGCTTTTGATGTCTATCATCCCAGTATGCCTCTCACGATAACATCAACCGCCTCTTCCTCATTTAGTCCTCTTGCCATCAATGTCTGCATCTGCTTTTTGTCTATGCTGCCGATAGCAGCCTCATGAGTAACCTTGGCCTGCTTATCCTTCACATATACCACCGGTATTGCTCTGGCTATTACCCCTTCCCCGTTTACAATCTCTATACAGTCAACATGCCCTCTGGCAAAGGGGGCGTTGCCATAAGTTTCACCCATAACCACTGCTTTGGCATTATCCCTTAGCACTAAACGGCTTTTTGCCAACCCCTTAGCTTCCCTGCCATTGAGATGAATTTTCTCTGCTATCTTTATGTCATCTTCCTTTTTACCAAAAACCTTCACTGTAAGCTCATTTATGCTTTTCTCTTCACCAAATACCTCAAAATCGTAATCCAAAACGCCAACACATCCCTCAATCAGAGTAAGGGTGCTACTATAGATGCTCTTCTTACCCACCCTGATTTTTGCCTTCGGGATCACTCTAACCCCGCCAAATTCTCCGTGATAATGGGTTTCCTGGTAACTGAACTCGGCATTATCACCAATCCTTATCTCTGCGTCCATCTTATGGGTCACCTTTACAGCATTAGGGAAGATACAATGGGCAATTACGCTTACCCGGCTATTTGATTGAACATTTACCCTAAGTACAATCTCTTGCAGTCCTTCCTTGGGCAAAACACCAAAGCAAAGATGAACGGGATACCCGATTTTCCTGCCTTCCTCTACAGAAAGCTCAGCCATAATCCCGTTTTCTTTTTGCTCCGATCTTAACTTTATCCCCTGGACTTCGTTTGCATTTAGCACCCTGTTTTCATGGACTATAAGGCTGGCTATGGCCTTGTTTTTCAGGTTGGCTTGATCCCCACCTGCTTTATCGTAAGCCTCCAGTATCTCTTCGTATTCTCTTACCACAACCATTGTTTGAACTCACTCAGAGGGTATATTGATATGATCACATGTTTGGCAATTGCTCTTGAACCACTGGCACATTTCCTGCGGCGGTCCGGCGTTGATTATCTTCCCGGCACATATTATTGATACCCTCTTAGCCACCCTTACCGCTTCCTCTCCATGGGTAATTAAAAGCACTGCCGAACCATGTTTACTCATTTCGACTATGCCGTTCATGATATGAGGCAAGGAGACTACATCTATCCCGGAGTCAGGCTCATCTAAAATAGCCAATTTTGGCTTCATAGCCAAAACAGAGGCAAGCTCTACCCTTTTCCTCTCCCCTCCGCTTAAGGTCACATCGACTGCCCGATTTAGATATTCCGCAGGAGGGAGACCAACCATCCACAGATAATTTTCGATCTCACGCGACTCTAAATTCCTGCTCAGCTTTAGATAATCTCTTATGCTAAGCCCTTCAAACCTTGCCGGTTCTTGCCAAGCCAGGGTTATCCCCCTTCTTGCCCTCTCCGAAATCGTGCACTGGGTGATGTCCTGACCTTCAAATATTATGCTCCCCTCGTAGGGATAAGTTATCCCCATTATCAAATTAGCTAGGGTTGTCTTTCCAGTCCCATTCGCTCCCAGTAAGCCATGTATCTCCCCTTTCTTCACTTCCAGACTTAAATCATCGATTACGGGCTTGCCATTCAGCGTTAGTTTAAGGCCTCTTACTTCCAACATCTGCCTCACCTCCCTTCATGATTGGGTTAGAGCCCCTCTAGTTTCAATCACCAGCGAGGGTGCTATCCTTGGCAGGTATCACAACTGGTAGCAGAGCATGTGCTGCAAGGGGAGCTGCCACCAATTGGTGTGGATACACCCTCAGCGCTTTTAGAAAAGGAAGCGAAAGAGGAGAGCATTCGCTGGGCGCGGTTATGACAATGGGGACAAGAAGCAGTTTCCTTTGACTCGCTCAAAGGGCGAAGTAGTTCAAACCTCAAATTGCAATGAGGGCAAAAGTATTCATAAAGAGGCATTTCTCCCTCCTGGGTCCTCTCTAAAGGATTCTAAGCATACTTTGGAACGAAGAGACAACCTGACTCAAAATTTTGCCCCTCGATTATCCTTTTAGACGGCGATTACTTCCTTTACCTCAGGCACTTCTGCCTTGAGGGCACGCTCAATCCCTTGCCGCAAGGTCATAGTCGCCATCGGGCAGCCGCCACAAGCACCGGTGAGCCTCAGCATGACTACACCTTCCTTCACATCTACCAGCTCAACATCCCCTCCATCAGCCTGTAAAGCGGGTCTTACTTGGGCAAGCGCTGCTTCTACCTTTTCTCGCATGATTTGCCTCCTCTTAAGCTTTTTATCTTGTTATCCTCTAATGAAGACCCCGGCTTAGCCTTTGAATTTCCTCTCCATGGGAATCGCGGATGATCACCTCCAGAGGCATCTGCCCCGGTAACGAATGAGTAGCGCAGCCAAAGCATGGATCGTAAGCTCTGAATGCCATCTCGATCTTATTGAGCAGCCCTTCGCTGATCTCCTTTCCGCCTTTGATTAAGCCCTGGGCCGCCTTCTTAATAGACATCGAGATGGCAGCATTGTTATTGGTGGTGCCTACGATGAGGTTAACCTTCTGTACTACACCATGCTCATCGGTAGTGTAGTGATGGGTAAGGGTGCCGCGGGGTGCCTCTACTATGCCCACTCCTTCGTCTGGGGTGGCAGTGGGGATGGTGCGATAGTTAGGGCCAGTGATATCCGGGTCAAGGCTCAACTCCAGAAGGTGCTCCGCAGCATACAGTAGTTCGATGACACGAGCCCAATGCGTAGCCAGGGTAGCATGCACTGGCTTCCCCCCAAGAGTGGTATACATACGCTCGTATTCTACTTGAGCCAGAGGGGTAGCCATGCCATCGGCAGCATTGAGTCGGGATAAAGGCGTTGCCCGATACACACCGCTTTCAGGCCCCTCGGTAAAACCTTTCCAGCCGACTTTCTTCAGATACGGAAACTTGAGGTAACTCCAGGGTTCCACATGTTCGGCAACATGCTCCAGGTACTCTCTGGGGGCGTATTTGGCAAACTCCTTACCCTCAGGATCAACTACGCGCACCTTGCCATCATAAAAGTTGACCTTGTTATTCTCATCCACCAAACCCATGTAGTAGGTACGATGGATGTAGCTATCATTCAGGATAAGGTCTACATAATCCTTGTTAGCCAGAACCACATCGTCAACTACCTTGATGGTGAGCTTAGCAAATTCCACTAGTGATCTAGCCATTTCCTCAATGTGCTGCCTCTGCTCTTCGGTAAGCCCATGGCTCATGCCACCGGGCAGAGCACCACAGGGGTGAATCTTCCTTCCCCCTACCATCTCGATGATTTCATGGCCCATCTCCCTGGTCTTGATAACCTCTTTCCCTACATCAGGTACCTTGGCGATGACTCCCAGAACGTTGCGCACCGCCGGGTCAGCTTCAGGACCCATGACAAAATCAGGTCCACCGAGAATGTAGAAATGGGTGGCGTGGTCAGTGACGTAGAAGGCACTATATAAAAGCTCACGCAGCTTCTTAGCCGTCGGTGGCGGGTCAACATGAAAAACATCGTCCACAGCTTTCACTGACGCCATATGGTGGGCTTCAGGACACACGCCGCAAATACGCTCAGTGATCTGGGGCATATCTTCAACAAGCCGCCCCTCACAGAATTTTTCAAAGCCCCTCAGCTCAGGGATCTGTAAGTAGGCATTAGCTACCTCACCAGCATCATCAAGGAAGATCTCGATTTTGC
This sequence comes from uncultured Dehalococcoidia bacterium, assembly GCA_964457045.1. Classification (GTDB taxonomy): domain Bacteria; phylum Chloroflexota; class Dehalococcoidia; order UBA2247; family RBG-13-53-26; genus CAYWDP01. The sequence goes on along the minus strand of CAYWDP010000028.1, from coordinate 13,713 downwards.
CATGACCTTCAAGCCGGGTAATGGGGTCGATGCTTATTCTCTTCATTGGATCCTTGCCCTCCTTAGTAGCGAATCAGCCAGACTATAGCGATAGAAGGTTCCTACCGGGTCGCGGATCGACTCTATAATCTTGTTGATCTCCCCAGGGTCATTGGAATCGATTATGGAGGCTACCGCGCTTAAGAATTTAGCCCCCTGGTCAATGACGCCTTCCAGAGGCCCATAGCAGCCAGTGCAAGGCATATTGGCCCTGGGGCATAGGGCACCGCAGCCCTCACGAGTAGCCACGCCAGCACAGAGAAGCCCCTGCTCCAGCAGGCATTTCTCAGGGTCAGGTATGATTTCGTGAGGGCGATAGAACGCCTTCACCTTTTTCTCCTCCTTGGTTCGGGGGCATTCCTCGCATAGTGCTCGAGTGCCAGCGCCAACCACGCTCCCCGGTGGTGGCAGCTCTCCCTGAATGATGGCTTCTAACACTGCCCAGGTCTGTTTCCCCACTGGGGGACAGCCGGGCATAAAATAGTCTACCTCCACTGTCTGGGCAAGGGTTTTCACCGTATCGTAGAACTCGGGCAAGGTTAGTTCCCCCTCCGGCACCTGATAGCTGATCTGGGGAAATGTATTGTTGGAGTTGTCCGTCGAGGGCGTCTCTATGTATACTCGATCGAATATACCCTCGCGATTTGTTAGATTGGCCAGCGCAGGAATGCAGCCTTCATAGGAGCAGGAGCCATAGGCCACCATTACTTTTGATTTGGCTCGCAGCAGCTTGGCAATGTGCTCATTCTCCGAGTTCCGAATGGCACCGTTGAAGAGGCAAACATCTATGCTCTTATCAGCCATCTGCTCCACATCATGGTACTTAAAGTCAACAGCCACTGGCCAGAAAACGATGTCGGCTACCTCAGCAAGTTTGAGGATCTTGTCCCCGATCTCCAGTGCAGCGATCTCACAACCACCGCAACCGGCGGCCCAGTATCCTGCTATCCTGAGTTTTTCCATAGCCTTCTTTCTCCTCCTTTGAAAGTCACTCTAAACAAATCTCATATAGCTATCATCTTTGCTGAGCAATGGGTCCTAGCTTTTTTAGATTAGCTGTCATGTCGTTAACAATGGAAGCGAAGCGATCACCTTCCGAAGCTGAGACCCATTCTAGCATAAATCGCTCTTCTTCAATGCCGAACTGGGCTAGCATTTTCTTCAGAAGTGCCATGCGACGCGCTGCTTTATAGTTTCCCTCTTTATAATGGCAATCACCGGGATGGCAGCCCAAAACAAGTACGCCATCTGCCCCCAGTTGGAAAGCCTTGAGCACGAAGGTGGGATCAACCCTGCCACTGCACATCACCCGCAGCGACCTCACATTGGGGGCAGACTTTATCCGCGATGTGCCGGCAAGATCAGCTCCTCGATAGGAACACCAATTACATAAGAAACCCACAATCTTTGGCTCAAATTCCTCCATCGTTACCTCCTTCAGTGACTAACGTCCAAGAATTTCATACGTTTTATACACGGATAGAATCTCTCCACGCCTCCTCATCCATGTTGAATACATGAACCATTGCATCTCACTTTCAGAAGACCGCGTCGCAGAGGGATGTCCAAGCTGGGGGTGTATTCTCATTTGCATTACTTCGCAGGCAGAGCACACATGCTCCGAAAGAAGTTTAGAATCCTGAACTCGGTCTTGTCTGAGAGGGCTTTCAATGCCTTTAATACCTGAGGCATGTTACTTGTATTTATTTTACATCGTCACGCTTTTTCTCGTCAAATTGCCAAGTTGCCAGATTCTTTCAGTAATGCCCTCGCCCTTCCCAAATCGGCTAGGGTATTGATGTTGAAGAAGCTTAGTTTCCTCGGATCGAATCTATTGATCTCTGCCTCTTCCACATATCTTACCCTCACTTGATCCAAGAAATCCCTCACCTTGAGTTTGCCTTGTTCAATCTGCTGCTGAATGGGAGCAAGGCAATTCTTAGAGTAGATAGCATGAAGTGGCTCTAATTCATCTTTAATCCTGGGAATGATGACATCATGAGTTGGCGAGACTTGTATCAGATAGCGTAGTAAGGGAAGATTTAGAAAAGGCATGTCAGCGGCAACAACCAGACTATGGAAGGATTGAGCTGCTACTAGACCAGTGTAAATACCCCCAAGAGCACCCTTGCCTGGATAGAGGTCAACTACAACCTTTGTTGGTGGCAAGACAAGCTTGGGTTGCCCTTGGGCAATTACAATCAGAATCTCGTCACCTACCAAGCTGAGGCGATCAACAACCCTCTCAAGCAGGGTACGATCACCGACCATCTCTGATAGTTTATTTCGCCCCAACCGTAGTCCTTTGCCACCAGCAAGCACTATCGAGGTCATAGTTTATCTCCCGATCATTATAACCTGCGTCTCCCAATTCTACATCTTGGGGTTGTTTTAGCAATCCTGCCTGTCATTCTGACCCCGATTTATCGGGGGAAGAATCTGAGACCCTTCGCTATCACTCAGGGTGACATCTCTGAAAAAGCCGACCGTGTCAAGCAACATAGCACGAGGCTTCAGCCTCGCTAAGCCAAAAGCAAACTAGAAGGTTCGCACTACACTGAGCTTCCTTGACACAAGAATAGTCAAAAAATAGAATTAGAAGTCTCCAGGGTTCAGGCACCTAGGGTGTTTATTACTATTGTCTACGACAATTATGCCTATGACCCACGGGCAAGGGTAAGCTCAGGGTTTGCCTGCCTGGTGAAGACTGCTACTGACACCCTTCTATTTGACACCGGGGCGCATGGCCCCACCCTTTTGTATAATCTTGAGCAGCTCGGCTTTGCCCCTGAAGAGGTAAGCGGTATCGTCATTTCCCACATTGATAGTGACCATGTTGGTGGTTTATTTAAATTCTTAGAAAAAAATTGGGAAACCAAGGTTTATATCCCCCGCTCTTTTCCAAGCCCTTTTAAGGATTTGATTACCTTGCACAGGGCTAAGGTAATAGAGGTGGCTAGATGGAGGCAGATTTGCCCCAGTGTGGAAACAACTGGAGAAATGGGTCCCTGGATCAAGGAACAATCTTTAATGCTGAGAACAGAGAAAGGGGTGATACTTATAGTGGGCGATGCCCATCCTGGGATTATCAACATTATAAGGAAAGTAAAAAGGCTTACCAAGGACAAAGTATACCTTGTAGTCGGCGGCTTCGGTCTGGGCGGAAAATCATCGAAGGAGTTGGAATCTATAGTAAAAAGCTTCGCTCGACTGGGGGTGGAGGGAGTAGCCCCCTGCCATTCCAGTGGGGATAGGGCAAGAAAACTATTTCACGAGGAGTACCGGGAGAACTACATGGAAAGTGGGGCGGGGAGGATAATAGTACCATCACATCCATCGCTTATTCCAGTTTCAGAAGCCTAGCAAAGGCTTCGCCCATGATGATCTCTATCTCCTCGGGCGCTCCCTGAGGGCGATAAAGGCTGGTAGCACGGTAAAGGCAGCGATGGCACAAAGGGCTGTACCAAAGGCAAGAGAAAGCCCTAGATCCCTTAGCCCGACAAACCAAGAGGTGGCCAGAATAACAAAGGCAATGATGGAGGTGATGCCAGCTATAAGTATCGCTCCTCCCGTGGTGGCATAGGAGGTGGCTAGAGCTCTCTCCACGGAGTACCCCCCTCTTCTCTCCTCGTCAAAGCGGCGCAGGAAATGGATGCAATAGTCAATGCCCAGGCCCAAAAACAGGGGGAATATTGCCATGGTTACTACAGTCACGGGTATATTGAAGATGTGCATGATGCCCAGGGTCCACATCAGGGCTATGCCTAGGGTGCACAAGATAATGATCGGCGCCGAGAGCCTGCGGAAGCCCAGAGCCAGAACAACGATCAATCCGATAGCGGTGAAGATAACCAGCTTCCATTGCTCCCAGGGCAATCTCTCCTGTATTTGCTCCAACACCACCGGCAATCCCACAGCCGTTAGATCAAGGCTCTTGTATTCCTCTTGGGCAAGGATATTGTCCACATCACTTAAAAACTTGTCACGTGATTCCACCGTGTCCAGCGGCCTCTTAAGGTAGACATATATCAAGCTGGCTTTAGCCCCCGGAGGGGACATCGGGGGCATAAGTGTGGTCTCTCTAACGTTCTCCACACCTTTGAGTTCGGCAGCTAGGTTATTTATCTTTCCCATAGATGCGGAGATGCTCTCAGCTTGAACCAGGACTACTACCGGGGACGCTTCCATCAAGTTTATCTCAAGATTCTCCTCTATCCAATCCATAGTCTGCATAGATTCCAGGTCATTAGGGACCATCTCCTTGAATCCCATATTGACCTCTATGCCGGAACCAAAATAGCCAGCGGGGATGGCAAGAGCAATTGCCACAATCAAAATAGGCAGGGCAATCTTTATGATTTGGCTGGAGAGTCTTTCTAAGATGCTACACCCCGTTTAATATAAGTCTTCCTTCTACTTTCGTGGAAATTATAGCCTCACCCCATCCTTCCGTCAAAGTACCTCAGAGAGCCACTCGAGATAGAGAACACCTCTTATCCTCAAATCTCTCTATCTCTTTCTGCTGCGCTCTAATCCCCTTTTGACGACCAGGCTCTTTCCCCACTAGGGGAAGCCCACCTGGAGAGGTAAGAGCTGTGGCAAGCAAACATCACCCCTGCCCTGGATGATAATCCAGGACTCTGTGACCTATCGGCACTTGATACTTAGAAGGCAATTGTGCAGGGTTTAGAAGGCTGATAATCAGCCGCGTAGAGTGGCTCCCACTTCTTGAGAGAGTTTAGCCAGGATTTCACTCTCTACTTTTTCTAGCTCTTCGTCAGTCAAGGTATGAGTTGGTGATCGATATACTACCCTGAAAGCCAGCGATTTCTTGCCTGAGGGTACCTGCTCCCCGGTATAGAGGTCAAAGAGGCTAACCTGACTCACCAAAGGAAAACCATGGATAATATCTTGCACCTTCTTAGCCGACACTCCTGCGTCTACTACAACAGCGATGTCCCTCACAGATTCAGGGAAGCGAGAAAGAGGACGATATTCACCCGGGCTTACATAGGGAAGCAACTTCTCGATCTCAAGCTCAAAAAGAGCCACCGGCTGGGGGAGAAGGTCAAAGCTCTCCACTACCCTGGGATGCAGCTCCCCTATAACCCCCACCACATGGTGATTGACGACTATTTTTGCTGCTCGACCAGGGTGGAGAGTTTCTTCTTTTTCTGCTTCGAAATCTGCTTCAATCCCCATTCTCCCCAGCAGGGTCTCTACTACCCCTTTAGCGTCAAAGAAGTCAAGCCGGCCCTTTTCACCGAGCCAGCTATGCTCAATCCGAGGTCCGCTAAGTACCCCAACCAGCATCTGCCTTTCCTCAGGCAGGTCCTTTTCTCTGGGTAGATATACCTTGCCAATCTCAAAAAGCCTTATCCCGCCTTCCTCGTGTTTCTGGTTGGAGGAAAGGAGGGCAAGAAGATTAGAGCGCAGGCTGGTGCGAAGATACTCCTGCTCTGTAGTCAAGGGATTAGCCACCCGTATAGGATGCTCTGGAGGGGTTATCTTAGCTAGTCTCTCCCGGCTGGCCAGTGAATAGGTGATTACCTCCTGAAATCCGCAACCCACCAGGAGATCACGCAACTTTTCCCTGAAGCTTATCAAAGGGTCAGCTTGTTGTCGGGGTAATTGACTACTGAGCATAGTGGTGGGAATATAATCATAGCCAATAATACGGGCTAACTCCTCCACCAAGTCAGCAGCGCCATTCACATCCATGCGCCAGTAAGGAACAGTGACCTCTATTTCCAAAGAATCTGTCGGCTGGCACTCAAACCCCAGCGAAGTGAGTATCTCAACGATCTGCCCCCTTTTTAATTCGATACCTAACAGGCGCTTGACCCAAGAGGTATGGAACAGGATTGGCTTTACTTCCCTTCTGCCTGGGTAAACATCAATGACGCCCTTAGCTGCTTTACCACCGGCTAGCTCTAATATCAATTGAGTAGCCCGCTTCAGTGCTGGCAGGGTAAGTTCGGGACTGATCCCCCTTTCAAAGCGAAGGGAGGACTCGCTGCGCAGTTTTAAGTTTGTTGAGGTGCGTCGAATACTTACGGGGTTAAAATTCGCCGACTCCAGCAATACTGAAGTGGTTGGGGCAATGACCTCACTGTCTGCACCCCCCATAACCCCAGCGATAGCTACAGGATGCTGACTATCAGCGATGACCAGCATATCAGGGTTGAAAATTCGGTCTACACCATCAAGAGTGGTTATGCCCTCCCCCTCTGAGGCACGGCGGACAATAATCTTCCCTCCCCCGATCTGCCGAAAATCGAAAGCATGAAGGGGCTGTCCGTATTCCAGCATGACATAGTTTGTGACATCGACGATATTGTTTATCGGTCGCATACCGCAGGCATTTAATCTCTGCTGCATCCAAGGGGGGGAGGGGGCTACCTTAACACCATCAATTAAGCTAGCACAGTAGCGGCGACACAGGTCAGCATCAGCGATCTCCACTGAGACAAGCTGCTCTATCCCCGGGCCCTCCTCTTGGTAATAAGGGGGTGGAAGATACATCTCCTGCTTAGTTAGAGCTGACACCTCCCTGGCTATCCCTATTACAGAGAGGCAGTCGGGACGATTAGGGGTAACATCTAAGTCAAGGACGGCATCACTGAGGTAATCAGCCAGAGGAATGCCTAATGGTGCCTCTGGGGGCAGCACCATTAGCCCCTCATGCCTATCAGAGATTCCTAACTCCTTCTCCGAGCAAGCCATACCTTCAGAAACTATCCCTCGAATCTTTGCTGGTTTAAGTTGAACAAGTTCTCCTGTATGCCCATCGATAAGCTGAGCACCAAGCCGAGCAAAGGGCACCTTGTCACCTACTCGAACATTAGGAGCACCGCAAACCACTTTGGACTGCTCTATACCTAAATCTACCGTAACCAGCTTTAGGCGATCAGCATTGGGATGAGGTTCTACAGCAATTATCTCGCCTACTACTATGTTATCCCAAGCCTGGCCAGTAACCTCAGTACCCTTGACCTCGGTTCCAGACATGGTCAACCTATGTGCCAAGTCTTTGAGAGGCAAAGTGATATCAACGTAGTCCCGAAGCCAATTAAGAGAGACCTTCATTATTTCGCTCGAGAAGAAACTGAACCTGCTTAGAACTGCCTCAAGAAGCGCAAGTCATTGCCATAAAAGAGGCGGATGTCATCAATGCCATACCTGAGCATAGGGATACGCTCCACCCCCATACCAAAAGCAAAACCAGTATAGACCTCAGGGTCGTAGTTCACTCCCCGCAAAACCTCCGGGTGAACCATCCCTGCGCCTAGAATCTCGATCCAGCCGGTATAGCTACATAAGCGGCAGCCAGCACCCTGGCATACCAGACAATCGATGGCCATTTCCACCCCAGGCTCAACAAAGGGGAAGTAATCACAGCGGAAGCGTGCTTTTCTTCCCTCTCCAAAGAGGCGGCGAGCAAACTCAAAGAGTGTCCCCTTAAGGTCGCCCAGAGTGATGCCTTCGTCTACTGCCAAACCCTCAATCTGATAAAACATGGATTCATGAGTGGCATCAGTGGCCTCATAGCGATAGACCTTGCCTGGAACTATCACCCTTACCGGGGGGCGTGTCTTTTCCATCACCCTTATCTGCATCGGTGATGTATGGGTGCGCAGCAGCATAGACCTTTCATCGTCCTCAGTGTCTATCCACAAGGTAGCCCACATATCACGGGCAGGGTGATCTTTAGGAATATTCAACGCCTCAAAATTATAATAATCCCACTCTACTTCAGGACCTTCCACCACCTGAAAGCCCATAGAGACAAAGATGTCACAAATTTCTCGCATTATTTGTGTGGTGGGATGAAGGCGACCTAAAGAGATGGGATAGCCAGGTAGAGTAATATCAAGGCGAGTTTGCTCCAGAGCAATAGCCAGGTCTTGTTCTTTGAGAGCCTTCTCCTTTTCCTTCAAGCCGATTTCAAAAGTCGCCTTGACCTCATTAGCCGCAGCTCCTACTGTCCGCCTTTCATCTAAAGACAATGCCCCCAGTCCTCTCAGGATAGAGGTCAAAGAGCCTTTCCTGCCTAGATAACGAACTCGCCATTCCTCCAGTTCTCTAAGGTTAACTATGCTATCGAGTTCGGCAATTGCCTTGGCTTTGAGCCATTCAAGCTCTTCGAGCATTGTTTATGTGCCTACGTCTCCCCCTTAGCCACTGCCACCAGACGTGAGAAGGCAACAGGGTCTCTTACAGCCATCTCGGCAAGCATCTTGCGATTAACTTCTACCTGAGCTCTCTTTAAGCTATTAATAAATTGAGAGTAGGACAGTCCCTCTAATCGGGCAGCAGCATTGATACGGCAAATCCAGAGTCGCCGCATATCCCCCTTGCGCTCCCGCCGATGACGATAGGCATAGCTGAGGGACTTAAGCATCGACTCATGTGCCCGCCGGTAGAGGGTATGCTTGGTCGCCCGGTGTCCCTTGGTCAGCTTTAACACCTTCTTATGTCGGCGCCGAGTAACTATTCCGCTTCTTGCTCGTGGCAACGATCCTCCATTATCTATAGGGCAAGAGCTGCTTTATCCGTCTCTCATTTGAAGGATGAACCACCACTTCCCCTGAATACTGACGCTTAACACGGCCCGGTTTCTTGCGGCGGAGGTGGCTTTTGCCTATCTTGGAATGCATAATCTTGCCGCTACCAGTAATATGGAAACGACGTTTAGCCGACTTATGCGTCTTAATCTTGGGCACCAGAGGCCTCCGTGACTACCTTTTTAGTGGACTTAGGTGGCGCAAAAAATAGACTCAACCTTCTCTCTTCTACTGCTAACGGCTGATCAACAACAGCCTTATCTTTAAGCCGATTTAACACCCCCTGCAATACCTTTCTACCTAACTCCGGACGAGTGATCTCCCTTCCTCTGAAGAATACCGTCACTTTAACCTTGTCCCCCTCAGCAAGAAGTCGCTCAATTAGTCGAATTTTGGATTCGAGGTCGTGATCTTCGATCCTCGGCCTAAGCCGAACCTCTCGCACAAGGGAAGCCTTCCGGCTCTTCCGTGTCTCACGCTCCTTCTTCGCCTGCTCATATTTGTACTTGCCATAATCCAAAAGGCGACACACCGGGGGGGCAGCGGTAGAAGCAACCTCCACCAAATCGAGGTTATGCTCCCTGGCTATCTGCAATGCCTTGTGAAGAGGCATAACATCCAGCCGCTCTCCCTTTTCCCCAATGAGCAGAACCTCTTTAGCCTTAATCTTCTCGTTAATAGGCAGTTCTTTAACTATTTCCCGCTTACCTCCCCAAAGCGTTGATGTATATCTATAGCATATCGTACTACATAAGTCAAACCTAAACAGATGCTTGGAGTTACTCACTTCTCACTAAGAAAATGGTCGGAGTTGCAGCGATTGATATTATTCGTCGCCTCAGGAGAGGCGACGCTACAACTATCAAAGCTGTAGCGTCGTGACTCCTGTCACGACGGATGATTATTCTTCCGCAAAGTGGGTAATTGCAAGTAAACAGGCGAAGTTGTTTAGCAACTCTCATAGAACTCCTTGGCAGAGGTATAGCCAGATAGCCTGAAAGCTATTACGATTAAGGAAAGCAGACTAAGGAGGCTCCAGCATGGCTAAAGAAAGGTGAAAAAAGACTACTATGGACTCCTTCTTTGGCAATTTCCTTTCCGAGCAAGAAGTCCCTGAAGGTCATTCAAAACTAACCAGTTTCATAAACCGTTTGACCATGGGAATACTTACTTGTATACTGGTAAATGGAGTCCAGCGAGAGAAACTGAGCGGGGGCAACTATAAAAGGGGCCGCCTCGAAAGGGGGAAAATGAAGTGGAAACAAAGGTAAAATCGAAGGCAATGCAGGAATTCAGTGAAGCCGCAAAGACCCTCGTCAATCCTGTGGTACAAGATTGGAGGAAGCAGGGTGGCAAGGTTGTGGGATACTTTTGTTCCTATGTGCCGGAGGAGATCATCACGGCTGCCGGATTTCTCCCCTTCCGAATGAGAGCGACAGGCAGCACGGGAACGGAGCTGGCAGATGCGTATTTGAGCAGTATCAACTGCAGTTTTACCCGTCACTGCTTCAACATGGGACTGCGGGGCGAGTATGGTTTTGTTGAAGGGGTTATTTGGCCCAGCACTTGCGACCACGTCCGCCGCATCTACGATAACTGGAAGCGCAAGGTGGAGACCCCCTTCGTGCACATTATGAGCCTTCCCAAGAAGACCGAGGAACCACAGGTGGGATGGTACCGAGATGAAATGGTAAATCTCAAGGAAGCCCTGGAGAAGCATTTTGGCGTGAAAATTACCGATGAGCGTCTGTGGGAGGCTATAAGGCTTCACAACGAAACGCGCCGCCTGCAGAGACAGCTCTATGAACTAAGAAAAAGGAAGAACCCGCCGATTACCGGTGCCGAAACACTGGCTGTCATGGTAGCTGGCACTGCTATGCCCAAGGAGCGATACAATCAACTCCTGAAGGAGCTACTGGATGAGATAAGCCAGCTGGAGGGCAATGCTGATTACCGGGCCAGATTGATGATCGTGGGCGGCATACTGGATGACCCTGCCTACATTGAGGTTATTGAGAGCCAAGGCGGTCTGGTGGTGACCGATATGACATGCTTTGGCACCAAAATCATGTGGAAGGATGTCGATGAGGGGGCAGGTGACCCTCTTACCGCCCTTGCCCAATACTACATCGCCGACCGCCCCTCCTGTGCCCGAATGTTCGGGGATTACCCACGGAGGGCTGATTTCGTCAGGGACATGATCCGGGAGTTCAAGGTGGACGGGATTATTGGCGAGCGGCTAATCTTTTGCGACCTGTGGACAGTTGAGCATTACATGCTCGACAAGGACCTCAAGGCCGAAGGTATCCCTTATCTGAAGTTGGATAGGGAATACCTCCTGGGCGGCATCGGCCAGTTGAGAACAAGGGTCCAGGCATTTCTGGAAACCATGAGGAGGTAGACGATGACTAAAAAGGAATTACAAAGGAAGCGGTTGGAGAAGTTTATACAGGAGCGCGATATGCTCCATACCATGATACAGGCGTTTACGCAGTCTCCAACGGCGGAAGACCAGCTTTACGCCGGTCTGACCAAGGTGTATGTTGACCACCACAACGAAATAATAAGGTGTGTCGAGGAGGGCAAGCCATTCATTGCCAGCTACTTCGCCTGTGCACCGGAGATATACACTGCCATGGATCTCCCCTGGTACACCTTTTTGACGCCCGCGTTCACGGGGGCTTTATCGCCCACCCTAGAAGACGAGATTGATGCAAGCGAGAAACTGTTCGGGAAGGATTTGTGCACCATCCTTAGGATAGCAGGATACTATATAGATGAAGATCTCGCTCCACTGCCAACTGCGATTATCGGCCTGCTTCACCCCTGCGACGGTACCACAGTGCTTCACCAAATAATAGAGTCAAACGAAAACTGGCGCAAGGTTCCGCAATTCGCCTGTGACCCGCCCTATTGGGAGGACGAGCGAAGTATAGATTACTATGTTGGCGAACTTAAGCGGATGGTGTCGTTCCTGGAGGAGCAAACCGGGCACAGACTGGATATGGATAGGCTTCGGGAGGTCATAGAGGTATCCAACAAGGAATACGAGCTCTGGATAGAATACAACGAGCTGAGACGGGCGGTACCATGCCCCCATGGCTACGGCGTAGGAATGCAGGCATTCGGTGTAGTGGCGAGCTACTTAGCTGGTGATCCCAGAGGCATTGACTGGCTCAAGATTCTCATTGGCGATGCTGAGAAGCTGGTGCGAGAGAAGAGGGGTAAGGTGCCGAATGAGAGGATCAGGTTATTCTGGTTTGACGTTGTGTCTTTGGGCTGGAGCTTTGACCTCTTTCCGTGGTTGGAGCAGGAGTGGGGGGCGGTCATCGTTATGGACATGTTCGGCTATACCCCATACACGCTGATTGACACCTCAAGCGAGGACGCCATGTTCAGAGGCCTGGCTAAGAGGGCTTTGTTTGACGTGCCGATGATCAGGCAGGCGCGGGGCGTGGCAGATAACTTCCTCGCTGACATCAGGCGGGTGGTCAAAGACTACAAAATAAATTGTGTCGTCTGGCCCGGCCACATGGGCCACAAGGATGGGTCTGCCAACATTGGCATGATGAGGGAGACATGCCGCGAGATCGGGGTTCCATTTCTGCATATCGGGCTTGACCTCTTTGACAAGAGGTACACAGCGATAGACGAGATAAAGGACAAGTTCTCCCAGTTTTTCACCGCCATGGGGCTGGGCTAGAGGCATCTATCAATGTTGCTCATGAGCGCAGTGACAAAACAGGGTGAGGAGAGAGTATGATTGTTGGAGGCTGTGACGTAGGTTCTGCTACTGGTAAGGCTGTCGTCATGAAGGACAGCACAATCGCCTCCTACATCATTATTCCATCCACTACCAAGCCTGAGGTGACGGCACGCATAGTCACGGATGAGGCGATTAAAAGGGCTGGCCTGTCATCGCTGAAGGATCTAGACTATGTTGTGGGCACGGGCTACGGCAGACTCAAGGTTCCTTTTGCCAACGAAAATATTTCCGAGATAACCTGTCATGCCCGGGGGGCTTACTGGCTGTGTCCCACAGTGAGGACAGTGGTTGACATCGGTGGACAGGATTGCAAGGTGATGTCCATGGACGATAAGGGCAAGGTTATCGAGTTTGTGATGAACGACAGGTGTGCTGCCGGGACAGGGAGGTTTTTCGAGGCTATGGCCAGGGTACTCGACTGTGGGCTGGAAGGACTTTCCTCGCTGTCCCTCCAGTCCAATCACCCTGCCACTATTACCAGCCAGTGCAGCGTGTTTGCTGAGTCCGAGGTTATAACCTTGGTCAATGAGGGCATAGACCTGGCCGACATTGTCGCCGGCCTGCACAACTCAATAGCGGGCAGGTTGAATTCCATGGTAAGAAAGGTTGGCCTTGTCGAAGACGTGGCTCTGACAGGCGGATGTGCCAAGAACAAGGGCTTGGTCAAGGCACTGGAGGAAAAGTTAGGGGTAAGCGTAAAGAGACTACCCGAGGATCCCCAAATCGTAGGAGCAGTGGGGGCAGCACTCATAGCCAAGGAGAGACTGAGCAGGCAATCCTGAACCAATTTCATCATAGGACAGACCACGACAGAGCCTGATGGAACCGAAAGTCTCTGCCCTACCGCCCTTCCCTATCGCTCAGGGTCTCGAGTCTTCGCTTCCAATGACAGGGGAGGCCGCTAAGCACCTTATATAGAACCCGGGGCATGCCAAGAGGAAGTGAATTATGGCAATCTTTGATGTATATGTGAAGAAGCTGGCTGAATACGTGGGGGAAATGAGGAGAAAGGGGAGGCAAGTCAGGGAAATCGATTGCCCCACGACGATCAGCAAGCTGGTAGAGGGGCTACCGGTTCGGGTTGGCCCCCAGGTCAGCTCGGGCCTAATACTGCGGGGAGACACCTTCGTTGAGCTGGGAAACCCGGAAGCAGGTTCCTCCGCCTTTCTCCTGTGGACAGATAACCCCTCTCTGATCAGAGATGGCAAGATTACCTTGATCGGGCCTGATATTCAGGAATCGCCGGGAGCCAGCCTGCCCTTCGGTCAGGTATTGATGGTGGGAGGAGTAGGCCTCGGCGAGGAAGAGCACGAAGCGCTGGAACAGAACCAATATATCGCC
>CAYWDP010000027.1:8511-19608 GCA_964457045.1 uncultured Dehalococcoidia bacterium | reverse complement strand
AGCGAAGCTTTTGGAGAGGAAGATAGCTCGTAAAGTTACTTTGACCATTGATGGTATAGAGGTTAAGGCTCCAAAGGGGGAAAAGGTTCTATGGGCGGCTCTGGACAATGGCATCTATATCCCTAACCTTTGCGCTATTCGGGAAGCGGATTTGCCCTTTGGTGCCTGCCGGCTCTGCTTTGTTGAGATTGAAGGGAAGCGCTCCCCAGTGACTGCCTGTACCCAGGTGGTGGAAGAGGGGATGGTGGTACAGACTAATACACCTCGAGTAAATCGACTTCGCCGCACTGCCTTTGAACTCCTCCTTTCGCATCACCCTGTTGACTGCCGCAACTGTGCTAAGAATCGGAATTGTGAGTTGCAAAGGATTGCCTCACGCCTACGTTTTAAGTTAAAGCTACAGAGGTTCAGACCTATACCCAGGTCACTACCGATAGATTCAAGCCATCCCCTTTTTGTTTATGATCCTAACAAGTGTGTTCTGTGTGGCAAATGTGTTTGGGTATGCAATGAGCAGGGCACCGGGGCTATTGATTTCGCCTTTCGGGGCATTGACACTAGGGTCAGCACCTTCGATAATGTGCCATTAATAGATGCGAACTGCAATTCCTGCTTAGAATGTGTCAAGGTTTGCCCCGTAGGCGCCTTAGTAACCAAAGATAGTCAGCCTAGGAGGAGATAGATCGAACTTCGAATAACTACACTGAGTGAGAACACGACTCTGGCAAGGCCGCGGGGGCTGCTCGGGGAGTGGGGATTGAGTGTCCTGGTGGAGGTAGATGATCTCAAGGTTTTACTAGATACTGGGCAAAGTATTTCCGCTGTTCATAATGCCGATGTCTTAGGGACAGAGCTGTCCCAAATTGACAAAATAGTGCTCAGCCATGGTCATTACGACCACACTGGAGGTTTACGGCAAATATTGAGCCGGATGAAAAAGGAGGTGGAAATAATCGCCCACCCTGATGTTTGGGCTGCAAAGTATGGATATAACCCTGTTGAGAATTACTCTATGTACATCGGGGTACCATTCCAGAGAGAGGAACTGGAAAGTCTGGGGGCAGTGTTCAAACTGACCGATGAACCGGTATGGCTGTCGGACAATGTGGTTACCAGTGGTGAGATTCCTATGGCCACCGACTATGAGACCATCGATCCTGGCCTCTACGTGAAGGAAGGCGGTGAATTCCGTCCTGACCCACTGAGGGATGATCAAGCCCTCTTTATAAAGACCCAACAAGGGTTAGTGGTGATTCTAGGTTGTGCTCACCGCGGGGTTATCAACACCTTGCACCACGCCCAAAAACTGATAGGGGTGGAACCTATTCACACCGTGGTAGGGGGGACACACCTTTTTCGCGCTTCTGAAGTGCAACTTGAGCTGACGATCGCTGAACTGAAAGCACTGGGGATTCAGAGGCTGGGGGGTTCCCATTGCACCGGGATGCTAGCCGCAGCCAGACTAGCTGAGGAGTTTGGCCAGAACTTTTTCTTCAATAATACAGGTACTCGTATTGCCTTTTGAGGAGGCTGTTTAAAAATGTAGTGCGGGTCTTTAGACCCGCCTAAAGCTCCGATAAATCGGAGCGCTACGAAATTTTGGGGGTGAAGCTCCGATGAATAAAAGTCATCGGAGGGAGGGGACAAGCCCCGGGGAGATACACTCCTCCAAGGGGGAACTTTTGAGACAAGCCTGTTTTTGAATGTTGCTTTTTAGCGGCGAGGTTCAGGAGAAGATAAGGTGTGCCATAGCAGCAAAGCTCTGTGCCTCCACGGAGATTCAGGCTATCGGATATAGGAGCAATATTGCCGTAGGGTATTCTATTTATTCCCCTTTTGTGATATTTTTATGAATCAACCTGGAATATAGGCAAGAGAGTGATTTTGTATATGGGCAAGTTCATTAGGTTAGGGATACCTGTCTTGCTGCTGGTGGTGCTAGCCCTTCTTCTTACCACTGCAGCAAATTGCACTACCAAGAAAGACGAGTCAAAAGTAAATTGGTTATATGATTGGAATGAGGCATTAGGCAAGGCTCAAAACGAGAATAAACCTATAATGATAGACTTCTATGCAGACTGGTGCTCTCCTTGTAGGCGTCTAGACTCAGATACCTATTCTGACGAGGAACTGGGCGCTTTCTTGAATGATAAGTTCGTTTCCTTGAAGAGCAATGTAGCCAAAAGTGACTTATATGGAAACTATGGTATAACGGCAATCCCAACGATTGTTTTTGTTTCGCCAGAAGGGACAGAAATCGGGAGAATACGTGGCTACGAGCCTCCTGACAGGTTCTATCAAGATGTGCAAGCAATACTAAGTCAGTGGAAATCTCAACCTTAAAATTATCTAAGGTGGCGTGCTAAGTGTATCATTATTACAAACCGGAACATAAGAGACTCACCCTCCTAGCTGCTAATGGGAAGCAGTTGTCCAGCCCTCCCATAACTCTTGGGAGTGCCAGAATATGAAGCAGAATAGAATGCTCATTGTTCGTTTAGTGCTGCTGGGGTTGTTCTTTGCGTTTGTGGCTGGATTCGTTGTGGAGCAGTATAGCCTTGTCCGAAGCTTTGTCAGGTTCCTCTGCATTTCCTGTCTGGGTCTAAGCGACTGAAAACTGATGAGGAAGCTAAGGTGGACTACTCAGTTCATTGCCCTGGCTCTGGCTAATATTGGTTTCCTGCAGATTTTAAAGGTAGGTGTTTGCGGTCCCTTCTTTTATTGCTATGGTTGCCCTGCGGCGGCATTCGCCTGCCCCATTGGCGTCCTTCAACATTACGCTGCCCTGGGGCAATTCCCCTTCTATGCCCTTGGGACATTGGGTCTGTTTGGTTTGGCCCTAGGACGATTTTGGTGTGGGTGGGCTTGTCCCTTTGGTCTGGTGCAAGATTTGGTTCTCTGGATCAGACGACGTCGAGACTTCGTTAAGCTCCCTCGTGCTGGATGGATGAAGTTCTTGGTCTTGGGAGTAGTCTTGTTTTTAGCTTGGCTTGCCACTGATACCCTCTTCTGCAAAGTCTGTCCGGCAGGTAGCTTGTTTGCTGCTATTCCACACTGGTTTGTCTCACCTGAGCTACCCTTTGGACTCTTCTTTTATATCCATCTGCTAACGCTGGCGATCTCACTTGTCGCCTTTTTCCTTATTGGACGATTCTGGTGTCGTTACCTCTGCCCCCTCGGAGCCATATTTGGTGCCTTCAATCCGGTGAGCATATTAAAAGTGAAGGTGGACTTTAGCAAATGCAATGGCTGCATGGAGTGCCTGGAGGTCTGCCCGGTCAACATCGAAAAGTTGGAGGATGTAGAAAACTCCACTGACTGTACCCGATGTGGAAGATGCATTGAAGCTTGCCAAGTCAATGCATTGAGGGTCTCAGCCTCCTTCCGAGAATAGTTTTTTTACTCTTATGTCTTTGTTAAAATCTAGTGGCAGGGTTCAAGAGGAGCTGATAGCCCTGCTGGAGAGCCTGTGAGGAGGTGATCGAGATGGCAATAGCAGAGGTAAGCATTATTCCCTTGGGGACAAGAACCCCTTCGGTCAGCAAATACGTAGCCCGAGCAGTTAGTGTCTTGCGGCAGGAGAAAGATGTAAAATATGAGCTAACCTCAATGGGGACAATTATCGAGGGGGATCTGGAGAAAATCCTAAAGGTGGTAAAGAAAATGCACCAGGCTACTTTCGATGAAGGGGCTATGAGGGTGGTAACCACCATTAAGATTGATGATCGGCGGGACAAGCCTTCAACTATGAGTGGCAAGATAGAATCGTTGATGAAAGAGTTGGAGCGTTAGAGAGGAGGATGTAGCCAGCACTTACCCTTATGATGAGTATTTTGGAAGGCACTGCTACGGCTGGTCTGAGAGTCCGTAGGAAGGTTCTTTGAGAGGTTCAAAGTGGGCCTTGATGCCGATGTTGCTGCCAAATACGATGAGTGGTATCGAAAGCCTGAGGGACGATATGCGGATGCCCTGGAAAGGGAGCTTTTCCTGAGGCTAGTCCAGCCCCGAAAGGGGCAGAGCCTGCTTGAGGTTGGCTGCGGGACAGGGCATAATCTGGAGTTCTTCAGGGAGCTGGGGCTGGAGGTCGCCGGCGTTGACCCTTCCGAGCCCATGCTGGAGATAGCGACAAAGAAGCTTCAGGCTGGAGCTACTCTCTCCTTGGGGCAGGCTGAGGGGCTGAACTTTGAGGATAGCTCCTTTGACATTGTGACCCTGATCACTGTGCTGGAATTTAGCTCTGATCCGGCAGGAGCTCTAAAGGAGGCAGCCCGGGTAGCCAGGGAGAGAGTTTACCTCGGCGTTCTGAATAAAGCCTCGATCCTGGCGATAGTTCGCCGGGTTAAGGGCAGGTTCCGAGAGAGCGTCTATAACCAGGCTAAGTTTTATACTATATGGGGAATAGAACAGATGGTGAACAGGGAACTGGGAAATGTTCCGCTCAGTTGGGGGAGCGTGCTGCTTTTCCCCTTAGGATGGCACCGGTACTGCCGCAGGGCAGACCGCCTGCTTTCCTTTCGCAAGAACCCTTTTGGTGCCTTCCTCGGCATCTGCATTAATGTGGCAGGAGGTTCAGGGGAAGTAGCCAGCGTGCCCAGTCTGTACGCTCCACAAGCCAGCTCCGGCTGATTCTAGACCTTCAGAGGAAGGTTATTCCTAATGCTATCCCTTAGCTTTTAATGGCTTTAATGGCCACCCAGCTCATTTTCCCTTTTACTGCTAACTGTCCTTCTTTTTCACCAAAGGTAAAGTAATTCTTTTGAAACTTTACTATCAAGTCCTTTTCTTCCCTGAATCTCAGCGACTCATAGGCTTGAAGCCAATGGACCCCCATAGGAATCCCCTCTATTCCTCTTTGCTGGAAGAGAAAGTGGTGAGTCTGACAGGCCTCGATGGAGAAGCCAGCCCTTTCATATAACTCTGGCAATTCCCTGGCGGTGAAGAATCTAAATTCGGGACCATGAGCTAGCTGGAATTCCTCTTCGATTGACTCATTAAGTCTTCTTTCGTCCTCGTCTACCGGTTCTTTCAGCACCGGGTCCAATGAGACCAGTTGACCTTCGGACTTTAATACCTGGTAAATCTCCGACAAAGCCCTCTCTGGATTAGAAAAGTGATGAAAGCTAAGCATTAAGCAGGCGGAGTCAAAAGACTGGGGCAGGAAAGGGAGAGCTTCCGCTTTCCCTCGAACCAAGAAGAAGTTATTTACTGTGGTGGCTGAAACCTTCTCTCTGGCTACCTTGAGCATCCCGTAGCCAGAATCGATGCCCACAATAGCGCCCTTAGGAATCCTACGAGACAACATCATCCCCAGTCGTCCAGTGCCTGTCCCCACATCTAGCACTTTTTGGGTTTCCTCAGGACCGAGCAGCTCGATAAGGACGGAGGCGAGTGACTGCAAAGCGGCTGATCTAGTGATACGCTGCTCAAATTGAAGTGCTTTCTGATAATCCTGGTAATCGATCTCAGAAGTCATCTAAAGCGGCTTCTTCCCCGGGCAGGATTCGGAATCACTAAGTGAAGTTTGTTATTTGACCAATGTATCCGATTACAATCCCTTATCAACAATATATGAGATAAGGTCAGCCAGGCGGCAGCTATAACCCCACTCATTGTCATACCAGGCGAGCACCTTCACCATATTGCCGGCAATGACCATAGTGCTAAGAGAATCGAAAATGGCACTGGCAGGGTTGCCTTTGAAGTCAAGACTCACCAGCGGCTCTTCACAATACTCTAGTATGCCCTTGAGCCCGTCCCCAGCGGCTATTCGAAAAGCCTGGTTTACTTCCTCAGCGGTGACCTCTCTCTCTAAGTCGGCTACAAAATCGCACAGGGATACCGTAGGAACCGGCACTCTGAAGGCAACTCCATGAAGCCTGCCTTGAAGCTCGGGGATCACCTGGGTTACTGCCCTAGCAGCGCCGGTGGTGGTAGGGACAATATTCTCTGCCGCCGCCCGAGCGCGGCGGAGGTCTCGGTGAAACATGTCCAGGGTTCTTTGGTCATTGGTGTAGGCATGGATGGTGGACATCAGCCCTTTGCTTATCCCAAAGCTTTGATGCAGAACCTTGACTACTGGAGCAATGCAGTTAGTAGTACAGGAGGCGTTGGAGAGGATGCGATGCTTGGCAGGGTCATACTTTTCTTCGTTAACACCCAGGACGATGGTAATGTCCTCACCTCTGGCTGGAGCTGAGATGATTACCTTCTTGGCACCACCTTGAAAGTGGGCTGCTGCCTTAGTAGCCTCAGTAAAAAGCCCGGTGGACTCGATGACCACCTCCACTCCATAGTCACTCCAGCCGATTTTGCCAGGGTCACGTTCCGCCAGGACCTTTACTTTCTTGCCATCAGCAATGATCGAGTCCTCCTTAGCCTCTACCTTGCCTGGATAGGCACCATAGTTGCTATCATACTTGAGGAGATGGGCATTAGTCTTGGGATCAGTGAGGTCGTTAACAGCAGCTACCTCCAGTTTTTTTGGATAATACTGTTTAATTGCCCTAAAAGCCAGCCTGCCAATACGTCCGAAGCCATTAATGCCGATTTTGGTTGCCATGTTTTCCCTCCCTTTTAGTGTTTCTCTAAATATGAACAGCGGTGCAGGTCTTTGGAACTGCGCATGGCAGACCTAAAGGTCTGCGCTACTTTTGTTAGCAGGGCTTACTTGTGTCGTCGCTGCCACCGGGTCTTCTTCAGCAGCTTCTTATGCTTGTGTTTGGCCATCTTCTTCTGTCGCCACTTACGAACGGAGCCCATAGGATTTACCTTTCATATAATCACCTACCTTACTTAATTGCCTTTGACTGCGCTTTAGCATATCGAGGAAGGCTTCAACTTTCGTCCGCAGATGCGGAGTTAACATATAGTCAGCATTTCCTTCTAAGGTCAAGATCGGCAAGTCGATAGCCTGACGGAATATGATATCACCAATTGCCCGATGGCAAAAGGCTTGCACGTAGTGAATCACCCCATCTACCCTTCGACGGCGCAGCTCTGGGATAATATCGTTGAGTCGGTCGAAGATGGAGTAGGGGTAGGTGTAATTAGTGTATTGTTCAGCCAAGGAATTCCCTGGCTGCGGCATGGCGAACTGGCGCTGCACTTCGTTGAACACTATCCTTGCCCCCTGTTGTTCCACGTATCGATACAGGTCTTGGGCAAAGATAGGAGGCACACCGATATAACCCAGGCGAAGCACGTCCTCAGGGTAGGGCTGGCGTTGGTGACACTCAAATAAAAACTGGTCTAGCTCCTGCCCATAGTTACGATAGTCTCCATTGAAATCCGAGCTGGAGACCAACCACAGGTGATTCTGCCAGCCGCTAACCAGATTGTCTTTCCAGGTAAGCTCATCGAGCTGGCTAGTAAGTTGGCGATAAGGGGCAAGCTCTTCTTTCACCTTCTCTGCTGCCTCCAGGGTAGTGTCTAAAGTCTCAGCTAGCGCTTCCAGAGAGAGCTGCATTAGATTGGTATTGGGGCTGCTAGGATAGGCAAAGGGAATGACCTTAAAGCCCCTCAGCTTAAGGACCTCCATAAGCATAATGGTATTGGAGCAATCCCCTGTAGTCACACAAAGGACGGTGTCGATGTCACGGTCTACGCACACCCCGTAGATACCTTTGATCCAGGTACAACAGTTCTGAGGGAAGCCAGAGCGTTCAGCAATATTCACCAGCCGGTCAGGATGGGGGTCGCTGATGAAGACATTGTTCAAGTCAACAGGCTTATAGCCTGCTGCCAGCAATACCTCTATAGGAACAGTAGTGGTGATGCCGATGGTTTTCATGGGACCCTCGCGGCGCTATAGAACATAGTGCCATCTTGGAGAAATCTCTCCGCCTTCCCCTCGGCCCGCAACGGCTCCAGATGGGCCAGGGCTGACATTACCGCCAGCCGCTTGTCTAAAGGGGGTAGCTCTTCAAAAGACATAATGACGCCATTTATTATCCAGGGGATTCGGAGGGATATCTCGTAGGCTGTCTTTGGCCCTTCTTTCAAAACGTTGATAATAGCTGCTTTTCTTTCTCTGTGATGACGATACAGCTCCTCGATCCTCTGCTTCAGGCCGGTAAAAACCCACTCATGTGCCGGGAGGACAAGGTCGACTTCTAATTGCTGGATAGCTTCCAGAGAGTGGAGATAATCGCCTAAAGGATTATCCCCCGACTGGGGATGTAAGCCAACATTGGGGAATATGGTAGGTAATATGTGGTCTCCGGAGAGCAAGATTTTCCCCACTGGCTCATAGAGGCAGATATGCCCTGGAGAATGCCCCGGTGTCCAGAGCACTTCAAAATTGAAGGAGCCGTGGGCGACTTTTTCGCCTCCCCTTAGAGCTATCTCAGGTGAGGCAGGCAAAACAAATTTCCTTACCCCCAGCGAAGCCTTCTGGAGGCGAGGTAGTTTCCTCTCAGGTACCCCGTGAAGACTAAGCCATTGGGCTATTTCAGCCAAAAGACTGTCCATGTTTATATATCTGGAATCAATGAGGTCTTTTTCCACTCGGTGCAAAGCTATGGTTGCCCCAGACAGTTGCTTCAGCCTGCCTGTCAGGCCATAATGGTCGGCATGGAAATGGGTAATTATTATCCGGCTGACATCCTCAAAGCCAATCTCGATTTCCCTTAGTTGCCTTTCTAAAGCAGCGAAGGCTTCCTCAGTGTTCCAGCCCGTATCAACCAACATCCAACCCTTTTCCCCCTGAATAAGATAGACGTTGACATCCGCCAACTGGTTGCTAGGGATGGGAACAGGTAGCTTTAACTGATGTATGCCTGGCACTATCTCCATGGCTACTTCCTCAGGCTATAGAAGGCCCCCTTTCCAGCATAGCGGGCCTTTGAGCCCAATTCCTCCTCTATTCGGAGGAGACGATTGTATTTGCAACATCGCTCTGAGCGACAAGGTGCACCGGCTTTGATGAGCCTGGTGTTCATGGCTACGGCAAGGTCAGCTATGGTGGTGTCTTCTGTCTCGCCAGAGCGGTGGCTGATGATAGTTGTCCACCCTGCCTGCTGTGCCCGGTGAATAACAGCGATTGCTTCGGTCAATGTTCCCACTTGGTTCGGCTTAATGAGGATGGAACTGGATGTCCCTTCGGCAATACCCCGGTCCAAGCGCTGGATATTGGTAGCGTAGAGGTCATCACCTACAATCTGAACGTTTCTGCCTAGCTTCTCCATCAGCAGTTGCCATCCCTCCCAGTCATCCTCTGCCATACCATCCTCAAGGCTGATAATAGGGTAGCTTGATGCCCACTGAGCATAATAATCGACCATCCCCTGGGATGTAAGGGTAGTCCCTTCTTTAGTCAGAACATATTTGCCTTGCTGATAAAAGGTGCTGGCCGCAGGGTCGAGGGCGATGAAACAATCTCTTCCAGCTCTATAGCCTGCTTTTTCAACAGCAGCCAAAATCAACTCCACTGCTTCCTTATTTGATTTCAAGGAGGGGGCAAATCCCCCCTCGTCTCCCACATTGGTGTTCACCCCCTTTTCTTGTAGCACTGATTTTAGGGCATGGTAAATCTCGCTGCCTGCCTGGAAGGCATGAGCAAAATTCTTTGCTCCGGCAGGGACTACCATAAATTCCTGAAAATCGGTGGAATCATGAGCGTGTTTGCCACCATTAAGGATATTCATCATTGGCACAGGCAGGGTGCATGCTATCTGACCACCGAGATAGCGATATAGAGGGGTACGGGAGAAGTTAGCCGCCGCGTGAGCAATAGCTAAGGATACTCCTAAGATAGCATTAGCCCCTAATTTGGACTTATCAGGGGTGCCATCGAGCTCTATCATCCTCTGGTCAATAGCAGCCTGCTCCGCCACGGACATCCCGGTTATAGCTGGGCTGATGTATTGGTGGACGTTTTCCACCGCTTGGAGCACGCCCAAGCCGTTGAATCTCCTTTTATCTCCATCACGAAGTTCCACTGCTTCGTAGCTACCTGTGCTGGCTCCTGAGGGGACAGAGGCTAGCCCTGTAGTGCCGTCAATTAATATCACCTCAACCTCCACCGTAGGGTTGCCTCTGGAGTCAAGGATTTCTCGTGCCTTAATGCCCTTGATTGCTGCTGCCCTTGCCTTCATTGTTTCAATCCTTCTCCTTTTCCAGGGCAGCAGCAATAGCCCTCTCTACCGCTTCCTCGGCATGCTGGGCCTGAATAATGGAATGGTCCATTTGCTCATTTAAAGACAAGGACCAAGTATTTAGTCCTACCACAGGAATGCCACTCTGGAGGGCGTGGGCAATCTCAGAGAGAGTGCCATAGCTGCCATTAATAGCGATTACTGCCTGGGCTGACTTAACCACAATAAAGTTACGAGCATAACCTATACCAGTGACTATAGGGATATCTACATAAGGGTTAGCTGCAGAGCGATCCTCTCCAGGTAAGATACCTATGGTTGTTCCTCCCTCTGACTTAGCACCTTTACAGGCTGCCTCCATCACCCCACCCAAGCCGCCGCATATCAAAGTAATCCCTCGCCTGGCTAACCCCCGCCCTACTGCTTCAGCAAGCTTTACTTCTTCAGCAGAGCACTGACCACCACCCACAACAGCAATAAGCATAGTTCTCTTCGAAAGCAGTTCAAACCTGGGTTTCAATGCGAATTATATCCTACGAAAGGGCTGGCAAGCAAGTGGGGGAAACGTGGGAGAAAAGGAGGAGGGATACAAAAGGGTATCCCTCTACTTTAGACCCCCTTAAAATTGCATTCTAGCGCTTTTTTGAAGGGGGAGGTTTTTGGGGTGGGGAATAAAATGCGGTTCAATACTCGATAACGGCTATTACTCCTCCCGCCTTGACTACTTGATCTGGAGAGACTCGAATTTCCTTGACTACGCCTGTTACGGGAGACAGTATGGGGTTTTCCATTTTCATCGACTCCAGGATACAGATGACATCCCCTTCGCTAACGCGGCTTCCCACATTCACCTTTATCTGTGTTATCTTCCCTGCTATAGGTACCTCTATAATCTCTAAAGCCAAAAGTTTTAACCCCCTTTCGTTCAAGACTCGGCTAATGGGGAACTTCTTAGGGATTATATTCTATTATAGAGCATTAAGGCAACTTTATTTTATTGACA
>CAYWDP010000027.1:0-8411 GCA_964457045.1 uncultured Dehalococcoidia bacterium | reverse complement strand
TTCTTAGGGATTATATTCTATTATAGAGCATTAAGGCAACTTTATTTTATTGACACCTTCTCTTTTTGAAGATTATATTACCCCTTGAGTAAAAGGCACCCTTCAGCAGAGACCGGGAAGGTATAAAGGAGGTGCCTTATATCGAGGAAAGGATGGGGGAGAAAAGCACTCTCAGGCTCAGGGAGCGGTTAAATTATCTGGAACACCTTTTCATCCTGGTGCTCAGGCAAAGGGAGCTGAGGAGATTTATCCAGTTTTGCCTTGTGGGCGCGAGTGGTTACGGTGTCCAATTTGGTACGTACTTGCTCCTTACCAGGTATGCTGGTTTATTTGATCTTGTTGCTCACATTCCAAGCATAGAGGCTTCAATCTTGTCTAATTTTGTTCTAAATGATATTTGGACCTTCAAAGACAGAAGGACAGGCTCAGCCAAAGCTACACTAATCCGTTGTCTAAAGTTCCACTTGATAGGCTCAGGTTATGCAGCTTTTTTCTACGGAGGTTATACGCCACTTACCCGCTACTTGGGATGGTATGACCTATTAGCTTGGCCCGTTGCCGCTTTTATCGGTCTGGTGTGGAATTTCAGTATGAACACATTGTGGACCTGGCGGAAAAGCGAAAAGGGAATCCTTACCCCTTCTTAGGGTAGCTTCCTGCAGGCATAGCCCTTTATAGACAACCCGCTTTATCAAGCAGAATACCTTCTGACCTCAAAGCGGTATAATTTGATAGACTCATGGGGGAATATCCCTGCCTTCTGGCGGCAAATGTCGATTTGTTGTTCTACTGTATTTACCCCTTCAAGGTCAGGTAGAAGGAGCCCCCTCCGAAATCCACTCTCCACGATCACCCCATACCTCTTCGGGTCAAGTTGACTCTGGTCCTCCACCGGTTCCGGCTTGGTGAGCACATCTACACTGTAGCTGAGTTGGGAGAGTTCAGCAGCGTTTACAGGAGGGAAACGAGGATCACGAGTTGCTGAGCTTATGGCATTAGCCATAGTCTCTTCAGCCACATTTGCTTTGGTAGGCTCAAAGGTGCCGATGCAACCCCTAAGCCCCCCAAATTTTTTTATGGAAACAAAGACACCAGCCCGCTCTTTCATCTCAGGGGTAATCTCTTTAGGTTTGAGCACCTTTCTCTCTCTAACATAGCTTTCCACCGTTTCCTTGGCTAAACGAACTAAAGGATGCAGCTTCTTCTCCATCATCCCCTCCCTCCAGTTATACTTGTCCTCATATTAAGGTCAGCACTGCAAAACTTGCACCTAGAATCCTTGAGACCTAGCAACTGGGTCTGATAGCCCCACCGCTGCACGATGAGCTTACCACAGGAATAACAGAAGGTGTTCTCCCCGCTGTGACCGGGGACATTGCCCGTATAGATAAAATGTAGCCCTGCTCTTTGCCCTATAGCAGAGGCTCGCTCCAAGGTAGCTATAGGGGTAGGTGGCAAATGGCTCATTCGGTGGTGGGGATAGAAACGGGTCACATGCCAGGGTGTCAGCTCACCCAATTCATCCCTTATCCAAGTGGCTATCCCCTTCAATTGCTCCTCATCATCGTTCATAGTAGGGATAACGTTGGTCACCACCTCCACGTGCATCCCCCACTTTTCTTTGGCACGCTTGGCAACCTCGAGAATACCTTGCCATCGAGATACCTTTGCTAGCTGGCGATAAAGGGCATCGGAGAAGCCTTTGATATCTACCCGCCAGGCATCAAGGAAAGGACCGATGATGTCCAGTGCCTCCGGGGTAAGATAGCCATTGGTTACATAGACGGTGTAAAGGTCTTTTTCTTTAGCCAGCTTAGCTGAATCCAGGGTATATTCAAACCAGATAGCCGGCTCATTATAAGTCCAAGCGATGCCACCACAATGATAGCGCTGGGTCAACTCGATAGCAGCCTGGGGGGAGATCCTCTGAGACCCCCGCATAGAAGACGGCTCAGCCCAGGAAATCTGCCAGTTTTGGCAATGCTGGCAGTGGAAGTTACATCCCCAACCACCAAGGGAGAAGACCTGACTGCCGGGGAAGAAGTGGAATAAGGGCTTCTTCTCAATAGGATCAACGGCAGCTGAAGACACCTCAGCATAGTTTAGGATATAAAGTTTCCCTTCCCTGTTTTGGCGCACTTTACACACTCCAAACTTATCGGGAGCAATGACACACCGCCATTGGCAAACATGGCAACGCACCCGAGAGCCGGAGAGTTCTTCATATAGCAGCGCCTGAGGTAATTTTTCCATTTCGCTCAAATTTATTATAACATGGCTAAGAAGTGATAGAGACCCCCCGATTTATCGGGGGGAGCTTCACTAGCTCCAGACTCCAAAAGTGACCTTTAGGTCGCCCGTCTTATGGCGGTGTAAACACCGCTATTGGAGGTAATAGATGATACTCTCCGTCCTAAAGGGCGGAGTCTCTGACATAGGTTGCTATCAGGGAATGGAAGATAAGCCTCCCATCCGTCCCGCCGATTATTTCCTCACAGGCACGCTCAGGATGAGGCATCATCCCTAGGATGTTGCCTTCCCTATTTGTAATACCAGCGATGTTACTCAAAGAGCCATTGGGGTTCGCTTCTTCAGTTATTTCACCTTTCGGGTTGGAGTAACGAAAAGCGATCTGTTTATTTGCTTCTAGTTCCTGCAAAGTAGCTTCATCAGCATAATAGTTCCCATCGTAGTGAGAGATGGGGATACGAAGCAGTTGACCTTCTTGGCACTGAGAAGTAAAGGGTAGCGAGACATTCTCCACTCTGAGATGAACCCACTGAGACCTATATTGAAGATGCTTATTACGCATCAGGCTGCCAGGGAGCAACCCTGCCTCGCATAGAATTTGAAAGCCGTTGCAGATGCCAAGAACAAGCCCGCCGCGATGGGCAAAATGCTCTACCTCTGTCATTATTGGTGAAAAACGGGCAATGGCACCAGCGCGAAGATAATCGCCGTAGGAAAAACCACCAGGAAGGATGACGCAGTCATAGCCGGAGAGGTCAGTGTCTCGATGCCAGATATAATTCACCGGCTGTCCCAAGATTTTATCCAATACATAATAGCAGTCCCTATCACTCCAAGTGCCGGGGAAAACGATTATGCTGAATTTCAACTTTTATTACTCAGGTCGCTTTATACGGGGGGTAAACTCAACAGTCTACAGGCTGGCAAGCAATTCTGATACTATAGCGCTTACTTCACTACCCTCTGCTTTCCCTTTGAGCTGACTCATAAGCTTAGACATCACTTTGCCTTTATCACCAGGACCCCGTGCCTCCACCTCTTCAATCACCTGTCGAGCAGCAGCAGTAATCTCCTCTGGTGACATAGGTTTAGGTAGATATTCTTGTAGAATGGCGAGCTGTTCTTCCTCTTTAGCCACTAAATCGACGCGATTTCCTTTGTTGAAGGCCTCGATGCTTTCCCGATGTTGCTTGGCTTGTTTGGCAATCACGCCTAATACACTGGCATCATCTAAAGGGGCACCTTTGGCAATCTCAGCGTTATTGATACTTGCCAACATCAGACGCAGAACTGAGACCCGCTCTTTCTCTCCTTTTCTCAGGGCTTGCTTAAGGTCCTCTCTCAACCCTTGTAGTAAAGCCATCTTACCTTCTTATTGCGGAAGATAGGTCCTTGTGCTCCTTGCACTCTTACGTCTTTTGGTTGCTTCCTTCTTCTTCCGCTTCACACTAGGTTTCTCATAAGCTCCTCGGCGGCGAATCTCGGCGAGGATACCGTCTTGCTGCACTCTTTTGTTAAACCTTCGCACCAAGCTCTCGAAGCTCTCATTTTCGCCAAGAGTTACTCGAGCCACATAGCATCCCTCCCCCTATTTATAATTTTCAATGTATTTTATCTTTTAGAGGATAAAACGTCAAGCAAGCCTATCCCCAAAATAGCGGTTGAAATCCTAAGTATAGGATGCGGGCGGGTGGCAGAGCGCTCGGCTATGAGAAGGGGTGGCAAACGGGGTGCTTTGGTATGTAGATTACACCATCCGCAAGGTTGCCAATCTGTTCTGCTTTATTCCAATAATGCAGGTAGGCAGTATAAGCAGCAATAGCAGCATCACAAAGGTCATGGCTGAGATCGGCAACATAGGAGGCAAGGCAGGGCACCAGACTGGTAAGCTTAGCTTGCAAGAGGGCTAACCCCCCGGGCTTTGACTTGGGAGGGATAGGCTTACCCCATAAGCGAACCTTGCTGGCATAAGGATAAACCTCTATGACCTGATAGCCTCGATTCTCCAATTCTTTTCTTAGTTTAATACCCCGGTAGACCATGTTCTTGATGATAGATCTCTTAGTAGTGAAGTAGCAAGGAATTCCTTGCTTAGCCAATTCTCGCTCGCATTCCCTTCCTCTTTCTTGCACCGGTTGGCAACTACAACTTTCCTCCAAACAACAAAGCCCTTTTGGTAGGGTAAGAGGGGCATCAATAGCAGCAAGACAAGAGGGTTGACTACTTACTAAAGCTACTAGATCAGCATCAGTGCTGAGAAAGCCAATAAAGGCAAGGCTCAAATGTTTATCTAGCCCAACACAAGCACTGGGCTTCTTTGGGGAGGAAGTCAGATCGATGCCAATGAAATCACTTTGAGTCATGGGAGGCTGTCAGGCCTAGCGGAGGCAGCTATAGGAGCCCCTATTCTCCTCAGTGTCTCCCGAGCGGCTATCACACCAGAAGCTGAGGCTTGCACCAAGCCACGACTGACTCCAGCTCCATCGCCTACAGCAAACATGTTGGGTATCTCAGTTTCCATATTATTAGTGAGTTCAAGCCGGCAGGAATAGAACTTCACCTCCACTCCATAAAGCAGGGTATGACGTGAGGCAACCCCCGGGCAAAGCCCATCCATAGCTTGTAGCATCTCTACTATGCCTTTAAGGTGACGATAGGGAAGAGCAAAGCTGAGGTCACCTGGGGTAGCGCTTCTCAAAGTAGGTTGGACGATGCCCCGCTCTATGCGCTCTGGGGTGGACCTCCGCCCCTCCTGAAGGTCCCCCAGGCGCTGCACCAGCACACCATCACCAAGGAGATTGGCTAAGCGAGCCAGATACTTACCATAGGCTATAGGCTCTCGGAACGGCTGGGTGAAAGAGGTACTTACCAAAAGGGCAAAATTGGTATTACTTGTCTTGCGATGAGCATAACTATGCCCATTTACGGTAACTACAGGCTCACTTCCTCCACTGGACTCCAAGGTTACCTCTCCTCCGGGACACATGCAAAAGGTCCTCACCCGGTCATCGAAGGTTTTGGTAAAGAACTCCAGTTTGGGCTCATATAACACATTGGTTAGCTCCTCCAGCACTACGCTGGGTACCTCTACACGCACACCAACATCAACAGGGTTGTTATATAAGGTGAGCTTCAGGCGATTGGCCTCCTGAACTAGCCAATCTGTTCCCTCTCTACCTGGGGCAAGGATTAAATAGTGGCACTCCAACCTCTGACCATCTGAAGTCTCGACCCCCTTTACTCCACGGCTGTCTACTACGATGGTAGCCGCTGCTTTCTCTAGTTCGATGTCCACCCGTGTAGAAAGGAAATTTTGCATTGCCCTAAGAATAGCACGACAGTTTTCCGTACCTGCATGGCGGATGGCTACCGGAATAAGGTGTAACTCGGCTAGGCTCGCTTTACGAGACAATTGCTCTACCTGCTCCCCTACGCCATAAAGCTTGTCTGTCGCCCCAAATTGGAGATAAAGGTTATCTACATAGCGGATAAGTTCGCATGTCCCTCTTGTTCCTAAGTAATCCTTGAGATGCCCCCCAACTTGTGGAGAAAGGGTCATCTTCCCATCGCTGAAGGCGCCCGCTCCCCCTAGACCGCTAACCAAGTTGCAGGGGGAGCAAGAAGGGCAGCTACCTCCTTTTTCCCAGATAGGACAATCACGTCTCTCCAGTTCCTTGCCTTTTTCCAGGAGGAGAACTTCGAGCCCGGCTGCTTGGGATAGCTCCAAGGCAGCAAATATGCCCGCTGGACCCCCACCGACAATAATGACATCGTATGTGTTTTTCATTTAACCCCCGATTAATAACCATATCAAAAATAGCATAGGAGACTGGAATAAGGCAAATCCTTTGATCTGAGATTGATTACTATATTGATGTCAACTCCTTGCCGGAGATGAGCTGTAGGTGGGTGAAATGAAATGGAACCCACCAATCCTAATGTACTGCGGTGGGTTTCGCTCAGCTTCACCCACCCTACGGGCGGCAAATGTTTGAAAAACGTTTGACAATGAGTCCCTAACAAGCGGCTCAACTCGGACGCGGCTTCGCTGCGCCGGTTAGCCACATCATTATCTGCCAAAATCACCAAGCCTCTCTTGACAATAGCATATTATCGGTTCATACTAATACATATAATAATGCATATCAAATAGGGGGAATTTATGAGAACAACACTGAACATAGAGGACGAATTGCTTGATAAGGCAGCAAGATTGACTGGCATTGAAAAAAAGACCTTGCTGGTCAGGCTTGGACTCGAGGCACTCATAGCGAGGGAAAGCGGTAATAGACTGGCCAAACTGGGGGGAACCGAAAAGAGACTGGTGAGGATACGGCGCAGAAGAGTGACAGAGACATAAGATGGTGCTTGTTGACACTTCAGTATGGGTGGCACATCTCCGGCGTGGTCACATTGGCCTTGAAGCGCTGTTAAATGAAGGGCATGTTGTCTGTCATCCATTCATTGTAGGGGAGCTAGCTTGTGGGAATCTCAAGAACAGGTCTGAAATACTCTCTCTTCTTCAGGCCCTCCCTTTGGCAACCCCTGCAGAACATGAAGAAGTGATGCAGTTCATAGAAAACTATAGCCTGATGGGAGAAGGGTTAGGATACATTGATATGCATCTGCTCGCTTCGGCTATCTTGAGTAGGGTTCCACTTTGGACACTCGACAAAAAATTGAAACAAGTCTCTTTAAAACTGGGGTTAGCATATTGATCTTCATGGTCAGATAACAACTCACTCCAGCGGACGGCGTAAACGCCGCTGCTGACGTGCAGCGTTAGGTAGCTGTGCGCGGCGTGGTGGCATATACTAACGACGAAGCATAGATAGGAGGAACTCATGAGCCGCAAGATGATGGCCTATCGGATGGTTGACTGGCAGAAGCCCCCACAAATGGTAGAGATCGATGTCCCGCAGCCCGGACCCGGTGAGGTCCTGGTAAAGGTTGCTGGCAACGGCCTATGTCACTCTGATGTCGTTATAATGCAGATACCACAGTCCGTTGGAGAGATGCTTGGCTGGAACATGCCATTCACATTGGGTCATGAGGTCGGTGGTTGGATTGAAGATTTAGGTGAGGGAGTCGGGGGATTCTCCATTGGAGATCCGGTCGCGCTGGTTTCTCCCCATTCTGATGGAACGTGCTCTTACTGCCTCCGTGGACAAGACAATGCGTGTGTACAAGGTGGTTTTGGGCGGGGTTATGGGAGGGACGGTGGACTGGCACAGTATGTACTCGCCAACGGCGCTCGCGAGGTCATCAAGCTCAACATGCTTGACCCAAGGGCAGCAGGCCCGCTCACTGACGCGGGTGCGACCTCCTATCATGCCGTGAAGCGCGTACTCCCGAAGCTCATTCCAGGCTCCACAGCGGTTGTCATCGGTGCTGGGGGACTGGGTAGCTTCGCTGTCCAGTTCCTGAGGGCGTTGAGCCCGGCGAGAGTTGTAGCAATTGACATAAACCCGGCGCGCCTCGACTTCGCCCGTGAGATGGGTGCCCATGAATCGCTTACTGGGGTCAATGCTTCGACAACTCAGGACCTTCTAGGTCTAACAAAAGGTCAGGGTGCTGAAGCTGTCCTTGATTTCGTTGGCATCGATATGACCATAGAAGCTGGGCTGGCCTCCGTGCGTAAAGCGGGAGCCTTTGCCCTTGTTGGTGCGGGAGGGGGTACGCTCAAGCAGCCCTGGTTTGGCTTCTTGCCTAAAGAGGCAGACATCTTTACCTTCCAGGGAGGAACGATTGCTGACGTACATGAAGTGGTTGCCTTGGCCGAAGCTGGTCTGGTACGAAGCGAGATCGACGTTTTACCCTTCAGCCGTGTCGAGGAGGCCTATGAGAGGCTGAATCGAGGGGAGCTGCGAGGCCGAGCGGTGGTGACTCCGAATAACTGAGATCTATGAACCTGGGTATTCTTCTCCAGAGATAGTGGCTGCTGTGGTCTCACCCGGCCCGTAAGGCAGCCGAAAGTACTGGTATCTCTCTCCGTCAATTGATGACATCGAGTTAAGCAAACTTATATTGGCACGGGTTCAAAATTCAGAAAGCGATTGAGCGTTTAGATTACCTCGAAGTCTCCAAACAGCAACCGGACAACTCATTCCAGTCCGATGAATTTTACCTTGGCAAGCAGCTAAGAATGCGATACAATTTTG
>CAYWDP010000026.1:15333-19679 GCA_964457045.1 uncultured Dehalococcoidia bacterium | reverse complement strand
CTTTCCCATCTAATCAAAAACTCCCTCTTCCAGGAGTTCAACAAACTCCTCATCGGAAAGTCCCAAGATCTGAGTGTAGACGTAGTAGTTGTCTTCCCCCAGTGTGTGAGCTGCTTTATAGAGCTCAGCGGGGGTTTTTGATAATTGGGAGCCCATGCTATCGTAGGTTGACTCCCCGATTTCCTGATGCTCCAGAACCCAGAAATGGTGACGATACTTCAGTTGAGGGTCGCTATGCAAGTCCTCAGCAGTCTCTACCACCCCTGCTGAGACACCAACTTGCTGTAGTCTATTCATTACCTCTTCGGCAGAATAATTTATGGTCCACTGTTCTATCAGGTTATCTAGCTCTTCCTCATTAGTCTTCCTGCCCAGAAGAGTGGCAAATTTGTCATCCTCTGCCCAGGGTGGGCTACCCATGACCCGACGCATTGCTTTCCATTCCTCGTCAGTGAAAACAGCAACAGCGCACCATCTATCCTCGCCCTTGCAGCGATAGGCCCCGTGGGGGGCAGCAGAGGGATGACGATTCCCATTTCTCTCTAAGACTCTCCGGTTGACATCGTAGTCAAGAAGGGGAGGGATAAGAAACTCAATGCCAGCCTCAGATTGTGAAAGGTCAATGTATTGACCTTTGCCTGTTCTGCGGCGGTAATCCAGAGCGGCAAGAAGGGTAGCTGCCCCAAAACGACCAGCGATACTGTCCGTATAGGCTCCAAAGATCACAGGTGGGTCTCTGTCCGGCCAACCAGTAATGGCAGTGAAACCGGACACTGCCGCCAAGTGGGCTCCAAAAGCGGGGAGGTGAGCGTGGGGGCCAGTCTGCCCTTTGGAGCCCAAGCTAATCATGATGATATCCGACTTTATTTCCCTTATCTCTTCGTAGCTCAGCCCCAGGCGTTTCATTACTCCAGGGTTAAAGTTTTCCGCTACAATGTCAGCCCAGAGTATCAGCTTCTTGGCAAGCTCCAAGGCTTTCGCATGCCGCAGGTTGAGGGTTATACCATATTTGTTGCTATTATAGTTGTGGAAGTAGCCACTCCGGTTTGTTCCCGGGATGTCGTCTTTATAGGGTGGGGTATATCTAATTGGGTCTAGACGTGTCCCTGTTTCCACATGGATCACCTGTGCTCCGAAGTCGGCTAAATACCTGATGCATAGGGGACCAGCAACAACCCAGGTAAAGTCGGCAATTCTTACATTCTCCAGGGCTTTCCTCATATCAAATAATCCCCCCTTGCTTCAAAAGGACTAGCTCTTCCCTAGAAAGCCCCAGTTCCTCATATATCTCTTCGTTGTGCTCACCGATAAGAGGGGCTCGACGCTGTATCTTACAGGGTGTTTCCGAAAGCACCATACAAGGGCGGGGGTAAATAAGGCTGTCGTTTAGTTCAGGATGCCCTACTTGAGCCCAGAAATCCCTAGCTCTGAGATGGGCGTCATTCCTCAAATCCTCTATTGTGGAGCATGGATAGAGCACTATGCGCCTTCTTACTGCTTCCTCATAAAGTTCAGCTTTGGTGTGCCTGCTAAAAAAGGTGGTTAGAGCCTTCGCTATTTGTTCATAGTCTTCTACGGTTATTCCCTCTGCTCGTATGTCAAAGGCAGACCAGTTCATTTGCTTCATACATTCTGGTGCTAGCCCTTCACTATCCATCCACTCAGTGAGCGCCTTGTTGCCTGGCGCCCCAGTCTCTCCCGCCATCAATATGAAACATACGAAGCCGTCCTTGCACCGCCAGATCCTTCGTTGGTAAGCCCATTTTACCCCCGATCGGTGCACGCATGGTCCTGCCCTCTTGGGATTAAATCTGGCCAAGTTCCAGTACTGCTGGTTCTGAAGGTTGACGACGATCAAAGCTTGCTGGGCGGAGACATCAACCCACTGTCCCTCTCCAGTGAGCTGGCGGTGGTGGAAGGCAACCAACGTTCCTACTGCTGCTTCCAAGCCAGCGTGAAGATATGACTGGGGGTAACCAAACCACACCGGAGCTCGATCCGCATCGCCTTCCACATACATGTAGCTGCTCAGCGCCCAGAGAGCAATATCGG
Organism: uncultured Dehalococcoidia bacterium; assembly: GCA_964457045.1. Lineage (GTDB taxonomy): Bacteria > Chloroflexota > Dehalococcoidia > UBA2247 > RBG-13-53-26 > CAYWDP01. Next base: position 17,627 of record CAYWDP010000026.1, on the reverse strand, counting down.
AGCCTTTATAGTCCCTCCAGGGTCCGGTTTGCCCAAAGGGGGTAATGGAGGTCATGATAATTTGCGGATTGATTTCACTGAGAGCAGTATAACCTAAGCCGACCTCATCCATATATCCCGGAGGGAAGGAGTCGATGACAAAATCGGCAGTCTTGACCAGCCTCTTGAATATCTCCTGCCCATCAGCGGTTTCAATATTTAGGGTTATGCCTCTCTTGTTGGCGTTATAGGCAAACCAATAAAGGCTCTCCTCTGGGTCAGGGATATCGTGATAAAAGGGACTGATTCTTCGACTAGGGTCACCACCGGGGGGCTCTATCTTGATTACGTCGACCCCGAAATCACCTAGTATCCTGCCACAGAGAAATCCCCTCTCATCGGTCAGATCTAGAGCTCTATAAGGGCTAAGGAGAGATTCCTGTTTCTGATTCACTGGGTTAAAGAATAACTTCCCATTATGTTGAGCAGTGTGACTATTTTTGTATCCCCCTCCAAAAAACCCGCCTCACTTTGCGTCTCAGCAAACGGTCAAGTAACAAAAGGCAAACGAGGCTACCTTGCCACAAGCCTTCTGTGGACGGAGTAGGCCAGAATACTTACTCCGAGACGTGCTGCAATGCCAACACAAAGGCTGTGGTGTTGCCTATCTTGGCCACCGCAAGGGTTTTGAGTACCTAGGACTTCATCACGTATTCGCTGGTAGGTATACAATCGATTTTGTCGAAGTCGATGAACCGAGCACAGCTTTCTATCATGGCTTGCTGGCGTTGTTTGAATTTCTCTTCATCGCCTACAGAATCAAAAAATACCATACGATCTGTCATCGCTGCTTCGGGAAAGTTCTCTTCGACAATCGCATCATATGGCGGTGCGGCATAAGTCAGCGGGCGGACAATGACATTCTGGCGGTAACCAAAAGTTGATTGTGTATCAATGGCAACCTGTGTATGGCTACCGAGCCATATTTCCAGCCAATATTCGTAACTTAAGCGTGGAGGCTTTTGCAAAAATGCGACCTGATTCATACCTGGAGTACGCTGGCCATCAGCTACCACATACTTGGTATTAACAATAGGCTCAGACTCGGTCACCAAATACCCCGCCAAGCGGGCAACGGCATTTTTGATTACCTCCTCTAACGGCTGGCGACTAATCGCTGTGTCCACCCACATGGAAATCATGCCTGAGATCGGTGGCTTAGTACTTTCTATACGGATTGGGTCAGCTGGAGCAACATCCTCGTCCACTACATTAATACGAAGTTTATGTACGCCCAGCTTGATAAGCTGTTCAGAAACTTTCCCTAGTAGCTTTTGCTTAAAGTCAGTCGGCGAATCTGTGTCGTGTTTCCAAACCGGATACATTATTTTTTCCATTTGACTTTCCTCGCTTCTATGTTAATGCCAACAAGGTTCAGAGGCACCCTTAATGTTACTAAGCCCTTGCTCTGACAAGTCCATGAGGATGAGACTGTTTAATTTTGATTTTGGCTTTACATTTTAGGTGTTTTGGAAGCCCTTCACCACCAGAATTTTTGTAGCGCTCCGATTTATCGGAGCTTCAAGGCGGGTCTAAAGACCCGCACTACATCTTTTGACCCTCTCTGAGGATAACACACGTAGGAGTGATACTGCCTCCCTTCACTGGTTATTTGCCCAACATGCCACCCTTCCCCCCAATCGTATCCCTCATCATATATGCCTTATTTAGGGGAATGGCAATTCACGTCTCACCACCAGCTCATCAAGTGCCCTACTCCGTAATGTCCTCAGATATGTCATAAGGTTATCGCGCTGCTTTGGGGAAAGGGAAGAAAGTAACTTGCGAATGACTCTCATCTCACTTTGCCGTTGGTAAGCTTTCTCACCTTTTTCCGTCAATGTGACTCTCACTAAGTTCTTTCTCTCAAGGTCCTTCGTTTTTCTTATAAGGCCTTGCTTTTCCATGCGATTCAGTAGCCCGGACACTGTATGAGGCTCTCTGAATAGCCAACGGGATAGCTGGGCAGGGGTTGCTGGCGCCTTGGCGTTCTTAGCTAGGAACAGCACCGCAGCCCCAATCATTGAAATGCCAATTGGTCTCAGTTCATTCTCTGTAGCTCTGACCATAGCCCAATAGACCTGGTTCAACATTGCCCAGAGTTCGCCATATCCTTCAGTGACCACACTAGTTTTCCTAGTTTTCATTTTCCCTACCTCCTTTTGAACCTCTTTGCTCTTATTTCTCGCCAGCTCGCCAAATCTGCCTAGCTGGACTTACAGCGTTTCGATTGTTTGCCAAATATAGAGCACTTT
>CAYWDP010000026.1:12768-15233 GCA_964457045.1 uncultured Dehalococcoidia bacterium | reverse complement strand
CGATAACTAATGTCAGGTTCATAGATTATGTCCATTCTATCCCCCTAGAATCTGCCAGCCCTGCGGTATAAGATCAAGATAAACGAACTCTGACTTCACCAAATGTGCTTGTCTGGCCACTTTTTCTATATTAACAATATGCCGATATCAGTTGCAAAGTGCTTCAGAATTGCCAAGAGCACCAGGCCACTAGACAGTGATTTCAAAAGCTAGGGAATCGCACCAACCAATAGTTGTCTACATTTCAGGTCAGCCAGTCAGGCCAGTCGTTCTTTACGCTGAGCTTCCATTGCGGCTGCCGGCGCTCGATCCAGGCCATGGCTCCCTCCACTGCATCGGGGCGTCCCATCAAATGATGGTGCAATTCGGTCTCCTTGTAGCCGACCTCGGCACGAGTGAGGGTTGGACTCTCCCATAGCAGCCGCTTGGTGACTGCCACGGATAGCGGTGCGGTGTTTGTCGCAATGTCACGCGCAATCTCGAGAGCTGCTGGGAGCACCTCATTGGCAGGCAAAGCCCGACTGGCGATTCCCATTTCTGCAGCCTCAGCGCCACTGACCATGCGACCTGTTAACAGGAGATAGGCAGCCCGCTCCATGCCGACAAGCCTCGGCAGCGTCCAGTGTGAATAACCATCTGGCATCACGCCTCGGCGTACCTGAACAATACCATATTTGCCTTCATTGGCCACTACTCGCATGTCGCACTGTAATGCCAGTGTCATGCCAATTCCGACTGCATGACCGTTCATGGCTGCGATCACCGGCTTGCGAACCTCCCAGGCCGGTGGGTTGACGCCTGCGGCACTGAAAGTGTGTCGTTCCTGTTTGGCGAAGGTATCTTCCCCTGCACTCATGTCTACGCCAGCGCAAAAGGCCCTTCCAGCACCAGTGACCACAACAGCTCGGACCGTATCGTCATTGTCACAGGTTCGGTAGGCGTCGCCCAGCTCCACACCCATCCTCCCAGTGTAAGCATTGAGATGCTCAGGGCGGTGGAGTTCGATAATCGCTATTCCATCGCTGACCTCAAAACGAATGTCCTGGTAACTCATCACTTATTCCCCCTTTCCCCATTGTTCCGCGTTGCAGGGATTTTCAAAAGTTTAATCACCTAAAACCATCCTTTCCGTTCTGAACCAAAAATGAAAAAGTAGCTCTACAACGGGAAACGTCACTTCAGCTTCTTGCCAGTCCACTCACTACTTCGGCAGCCTGGGCGATAATTCTATCGAATAAGTCTTTTACCGTCGGGATGTCATGCACCTGGCCGATTCCCTGCCCGCAGGGGACGATTCCGCAGTCCAAGTCACCTTCATTGTAGACTTTCCTGGAGTTGTCCCCTGAAACAATCTGGAGTATCTCTTCAAAACTAGCACCTGCTGCCTCTATTTCAGCACAGTGGGTGGCAGCGGCATTAGTCCAGACTCTGTGGGGACCGACAGATCGCATAACGATCATGGTATCGAGCTCAGTTGCATTGATAAGTGCTTTCTTCAGATTCTCATGGACTGGGCATTCTTGTGTTGCCAGAAGACGTGTCCCCATAATTACTCCTTCAGCTCCCAAGGCAAGAACGGCTACAAATCCGTGACCATCAGAAACACCACCGCCACCAATGACCGGAATTTGAACCGATTTGATAACAGTCGGAATAAGCACCAGACTTCCGATATCGAACCTGCCCGTGGCACCCCCGGTTTCATATCCGACTACCGTAACAATATCGGCACCCAGAGTTTGTGCCTTGAGGGCATAACGAAGGCCGGCACACTTGTGAATCCATATCATACCCGCCTCTTTGAATCGTCTACACAATTCTGACGGTGGCGCCGTATGTCCAGAAGTCTCCACTACTTTAACTCCTTTTTCCACCATTATCCCAGTATATTTTTCTTGGGATACAGGAAACTGGGCAGGAAAGAAATTGAGGTTGACTGCAAAAGGCTTGTCGCTCAGTTCCTGGACCCTGTCGATAGCTGCTGCGAACTCCTCCTCAGTTTGGTACATAATTGAGGCAAGTATGCCTATCCCCCCGGCATTGGAGATGGCCGCTACAAAGTCAGCATTGCTGATCGACGCCATAGTCCCGCCCACAATGGGATATTTAATTCCCAAAATTTTGGTAATCCTTGTCTCAAACATAATTTGCCCTCCTCACATACTGATAAGTGCCTTAAACATGGATTTCCCTGTGCGCTGGAAAGACTAGTCCAAATGCACTTGTTCGCTTTCTATACCTCTGATCCGTACTGTGGCCCGTCTTTGTGATCCCCTGATAGTCGCCCTCGCGCCAGAGAGATACCCTAGTCTGAATGTCACTGGGATATACTGAGATGATACTATATCTACAAGTTATCACCTGTCAATAAGTAGGAGTCCCTGCTTCTGTCGTAGAAAGGGGGGCAGGTTATTCCTTCTCCCTTCAAGGGAGAGGGCTAGGGTGAGGGTAAAATTCCCCCTCCC
>CAYWDP010000026.1:4036-12668 GCA_964457045.1 uncultured Dehalococcoidia bacterium | reverse complement strand
GAGCTAACCACCAACTTTGACATAATCACGCCTGCACCTAACAAGAAGTTTTCTTTAGCTGAATTCTCATATAAGCGCCCTCTTTTTTGACATCATTATCTTTGAATAGGCTTTCGTTAAGAGCTCTCCCGATCTTACCTGAAACGTAAGCCTCTGTTTTGTATCCTATGTGCAGGTGGGGCCAAATCATCTCTATGATCCATAGCGGCAGGGGAAGGTCTTCTTCTATCCCTAAGCTGTGAACAGTCTTCCTAAACTCTGCCTTTGTAACATCCTTGCGTCCATCGTACAGCCAAGCTTCTCCTCCAAGCTTCAGGATTCTGTACGCTTCGTTGAAAGCATTAAGGGGTTCTCTTAGATGGTGAATTAATCCTGTGCTGACAATCAGGTCTATTGAATAGTCGTCAAGACCAGTGTTGTAGGCGCTTCCGACCTTGAACCTAACCCTGTCTGTAAGCCCCTCTTCCTCCGCATTTTTCCTCGCTATCTTCACCATGTCTTCGGAGATATCGATTCCAACTACCTGAACATTGTCTACTTGCTTGGCTATCTCTATTGGTAGACGCCCAGGACCCGTACCCATATCAAGAATAATGCCCGATATTTGTTTATCCCTGATATCTGTTGCGATCCTTCTAAACCACTTTACGAAAATCCGATTAGGATATCTATCGTAGAGCCGGCTAAAAGGCCAGGGTATTCCTTCTCGCATACTTAACCCCCTTTCACCTTCAGTGACTTTTGGCTATCTTCTGCTGCATTATAGCACAGTCAGGCTGGATGCAGATTAAATTTGTGTGAAGGTCAAGGACCAAAACAGACGCGCGCATGTGCGGGGAATACGGAAACGCAGTATTTCCTAAGAACTATTGCATCGCCCAACGCCCCCCACAGGCACAGGCGACACGTTTGGTAACAAATCATAAATTTGTTACCAGGCTCTCCTTTCTCGATATCGACAAGTCCTCGCCGGGGGACGCAGCGAACAAGGGCACCGGCATGTCGCTTGCCACTTCCGCTTGGCTACCGCTATAATATCCCTTGCAATTGGGCAGGAGGCCAATTGAAAGTAATTCGCAGCGAAATTGATATTGACGCACCGGTCGAGAAGGTGTGGAGCATAATAATCGATCTGGAGCGTTACCCTGAGTGGAACCCATTCACCCCCAGGGTTAGAGCAAAACAGATCGTCGTTGGAGAGGAGTTTCTTTTGGATTGCCAAATGACGGAGAAACAGCTTTTAAAAGACGAAAGAGAGGTATTCTTGGCCTACGAGCCGGAGCAATATAGAGTATGCTGGGGAACCTCAAGGACAAAGGGAAGACCGGGGATAAAGAGTTACCGCTGGCAAATCTGCCAGCCGTTGGGCGAGCACCGGACACACTTCATTAACTACGAAGAATTTCATGGCATACTGGCACCCTTGGTCAATTTGCTTTACGGTAAGAAGCTTCAACGCGGTTTCGACAGCTATTGCCGAGCCTTGAAGAACCGCGCCGAATCCTAAGATTTTACTCCTCCGAAACCCCGTCTCGAGCTGTCATTTGTGACTGGGAGCAATAGAGTTATTCTTGAGTGGCGCATACGTCCATCGATGGTTGGCACTATGCCAACGAAGGCCCCTCCAGGCGTCATTTATGGCTCCTACGATATCGCCGTTCTCATTCACCAAGTAATGTGCTTTGAACGTGCCATACAGGTAGTCTGCAGCATCAAAGACATTAGCTTGAACCACCCCTCGACTGCCGTCCCAGCCGGTTGTGTTATTGTAGCTACTGAGTGTAGCCACTCCAGCATCAGCCATGCAGGCAGCGATAGCCGTTTGTGCTTCGCGGAGCTCCGCGTTGGCCAGCTCAGGACTATCTACTCTTGATGGTTCCTTGTCTTCATCGCCTCCGTCACAGCCAGCAAGCGAGACTACCAGAAGTGCCGCGAGTAACACCAGCACTATTTTGCTCATGTTCTTCATCTTACCTATTTGTCAACCACAAAGAGCGGGCTCGTCACTTAGTCTTTGACACCAAGTCAAAGTATCACCTGACTACCAGACAGACCTACCTTCAAGCCTATAATAGGGTGATTTGCTCAACATCCACCAGCGGATTAGGGGTGCAAACAGGCGTATCAAATACCTCAGGTAACCCAGCGAGACGGCCACCTCCTGAACAAAATCTTCAAAGGAGTGCTGCTGGTACTGTAGCAGCCTCTGGCTTTCGGCGGTATCCAGCCAATCGGTATAGGCGGACGCCGAACCGAAGGCTTTGTCCGGAAGCCTTCCGACTCCCGTAGACTCCATTATTCGGCCGATAAAATCTCGATAGTATAGCTGGCCACCTGACCCACTGCCAATAAGCAACGTCTTTCCCCAGACCTCATCGCAGCTCACCGCATTGGCAAGAGCCAGGCCCACGTCCTGTGGATGGGCAAATTCCACACGCGCACCTGGAGGAATATCAAACATCTTCGGAGTAAATCCGCTCAGCCCTAGCGGAGGCACAACGGCTAGACGAAGGATGACCCAATCTAATCCTGACTCTCTAATTAATCTTTCGCATTCCACTTTGTGATGCGTGTAGTTGTCTATCGGCTGTACAGGATCGGAAACAGTCCTCGGCGGTGGCTTGTGTTGGGTCTCGCCGAAGACGCTGAATGTGGAGGCGAAGATGATCTTAGATGGTGAGGAAAGGGTTTTCATGGAGTGGAGAAGGTTTTGAGTGCCGCCCACGTTGACATCCCAGGCCCATTGAGGACGATCTTCACTTGCCGGCGGCATGATAAATGCCAAGTGAACAACGACTTCTTGATCCTGCACAGCAGCGTCCACATCATTCCGGCAGCGCATGTCTCCCCATACTACTTCTATCTGCCCTTTGAATCTCCTGGCAGTTCTTCTATTCGTCTTTGTGCTAAGGTCAAAACACCTTACTTGGTGGTCTTGCTGAATTAATCTTGTCAGGCAACTTCTGCCGATATTTCCAAACGCGCCTGTTACTAGCACCTTCATTGCTGCATTACAATTTGGCGTGGCATTATCAGTGAACCCAATGCATCAAACCCTGTCCCCACCAAATCCGCGAGGCTGGTTGTCCCTGACAGCGTCGTCCGTTCATTTTGAAACCCTCTCATCAACAAGGAAGCTCACTCTGCTACCTCTGTCCATGAACTTCTCCTCGTCATCAAGAAAGACTCGACCAATCTCCGTCTTATAGTCACCCAAGGCTTCAGTGACTGCCATAGCCCCTTCTATGTCGCCAAACCATATCTCTGTGATGCAGTCGAACTCTGGTTCTTCAGCACCGGGGAGAGTGATGACATAGTTCCGCACGTATCGCTTGAAAGTCGGGAAATGCTTCAATGCCAGTGGTGCATGCACCTCTTCGTAGTGCTTGATGAACTCCTCCCGTGAAAGCCCTGGCTTTCTCTTGATTAGCGTCATTGATTTTATCATAATGCTCTGCCTCCTCTATGAGCTATTTCTCTCTTTTGTGTCCTGTGGCCTATAGTGAAAGCGATTCACTCCCTTATTTACTGCATAAGCCCCTTCTAGAGCGCCTGGCTTCTCCGAACTACTCAGACCTGATAGTGTCAATTACTGCAAATGTAATCACTATTAATGTCACTATCACGATAACCGCTGTCATTCCTTTTACCCCCCAAATCCGCCTGGCTTGGCTTACTCAGTAGCTACCATACCGCTTGCGGTATTCATCTGCGATAACTATACTACCACAAGAAGTCTGCCACCGTAAGTCTGTAGCGCAACCCTTTGGGAACAACTTAAGGAAGAGATGTTATGTCGCTTGTACCAGCTTTCGAACTAGGCGTGGAATGCCTGGATTTTCACATCCTACTTTTTGCTGTTTGCTCCATCGCACACAATCGATTGCTCGGAGTGCACAGCCTTGCCGCTTGCGCATTTTCAGGTTACAATGCAAACAATCAGAGAAGACTGCCTGAGAGGTTTTATCTGTTGCTGAGTTTCTGTTAGAGATGAATCAGTGATGAAAGTGGTGGCAATTGTTGGCATGGCAGGCTCAGGTAAATCAGAGGTGACCAAAATATTTGAACATAATGGCTTTGTGAAGGTAAGGTTTGGAGATATTACAGACAAAGAAATTCGGAGAAGAGGAATGGAGCTAAACGAGGAGAACGAACGGTACATCAGGCAACAACTGAGGCAAGAGCATGGAATGTCAGCTTATGCCAAGCTAAACCTGTCTAGGATTGATCACCTGCTGAAATCGGCGGACGTGGTATTGGACGGTCTCTACTCTTGGGAGGAATACAAATTGCTGAGGCGTCGCTACGATAACCATTTTACTGTGGTTGCAGTCTGGGCATCCCCTCAGACAAGATATGAGAGGCTAGCCAAAAGACTGGTCCGACCCCTCACAGCAGAGGAGGCTGTCAGCCGGGATATTGCGGAGATAGAAGATACCAATAAAGGTGGGCCAATCGCCATGGCAGACTTTATTATCATGAACGAGTCTTCCTTAGAAGCCCTGGAGAGGGAAACAAAAAGAGTTCTGGCTGCTTTGAAATGAAAAGGATAGCTAGGCCAGATATTGACGAATATTTCTTGAAAATAGCTTCTGTAGTGGCGGAACGCTCGACATGTCGCCGACACCATATAGGAGCGGTAGCGGTAAAGGGCAAACACATATTGGCTACTGGCTATAACGGCGCTGCCTCTGGACTTAAGGACTGCCTTGAGCTTGGCTGCCTCAGAGAGGACATGAATGTGCCGTCTGGAACAAGGCATGAGGTATGCCGAGCCATTCACGCAGAGCAAAATGTAATCATACAAGCGACTCTCCACGGGGTAAGCTTGGAGGGCGCCACAATCTATGCCACCCACACGCCATGCATACTCTGTGCCAAGATGCTAGTCAATGCCAAGATAAAGCGGTTTGTCACCTTTGGCGAGTATGCTGACAACGCCTTCAGAGACTTATTCAAGGAGGCCAACATAGAGTTTGAGTTGCACGAAAAACCGTCTTCCAAGATAACCTATCTGGCCTAGTGGATTGCTAGGCAGTCTAACGAGCACCGTCTCAAACCCTCTCCCTTCCAAAAGAATGTAGCGCGAGGCTTTAGCCTCGCTACAAAAAGGCGACCCTAAAGGGTCGCGCTACATTGAGGCTAAATGCAAGAGGCAAGGTGGCTAAATACTCTTACTGCAGAGCTGATTACAAAGGGAAAGTTAAGCAAAGACAGCGAAAAAACCTGGCGTCCCTGGCGGGACTCGAACCCACAGCCCACTGCTTAGAAGGCAGTTGCTCTGTCCTATTGAGCTACAGGGACAAAGCTCACCTCAATATATCATAAAGGGGAAGATAGAGTAAAGACAGGCAAGGATAAGAGCTAGATCCTCTACAGACCTAGGATAGCAAGGCCAAACTCAAAAATCGCTGCCCTGGCCCAGCCAAAGAGGCATATGCTAGTAACAGTTACTTCAACCACAAATACGCCTGCCACCCTGCAAGACAGACGGAGGTAACGATCACCCCGGCAATAAATACCCCTAAGGCGATAGAAAGAAGGGCATGCTTGAATTCCATCCCAAGGAGAAAGGCAACCAGTGCGCCAGTCCAAGCACCGGTCACTGGGAGAGGGACAGCCACAAAGAGGGTGAGACCAATTCTCCCGTACCTTTCGACAATCCTCCCTCGCCTCCTGGTGCGCTCAAAGAGCCATTCAAGAATCCTGCCAAATATCTTTATTCTGCTCAGAAGCCTTGATAGGGGATCAAGGAATAAGAGGAGGAAAGGGACAGGAAGGAGATTGCCCAGAAATGAGACTAAGAAAACAGAATACCAAGAGAGATCGAACTCAAATAATCCTGTCGGGATCCCTCCTCGAAGTTCGAACACAGGTGCAGCAGAGATAAGGAACACCCAGAGATGCTCTAGGCTCATAATATCTCTCTCAAATCAAACAAGGTTAGCAATTCTAAAGCGTTATGCCAAACCAATCGAGAATGTAACTCAGCCCCCACCACCCTAGGAGGGCAACCCCTGTCCCCTTAACTGTTTTACCAGCCCAACATAGGAGAAAGAATTTCCACGGTGGATAGCGTAAAGCCCCTGCCGTAGCACCTATTAGGTCAAAGAAGGGGTCAAATACCGCTGCAGAAAGAAAAAGGGTTAAGGAACCCTTCTTATTCATCCACCCCTCCATCCGAGAATAGATTCCCAAATACTTATCTTTGAGGAAAGCATGCCCACCACGACCAGCAAGATAGCCAGTGAACTCTCCAATGGCTTCACCTAGCCCAGCAGCTAAGCCAACGAAAAAGGGGTTTGGCAGTATCCCACCCAAAGCAAATATTACCGGTACACCGGGGACATAAATGACAATAGTAGCTGCAGCCATAAGGCTGATAAGGAAAGCCCCGAGGTAACCGTATTCTTTGAAGTTTGCTAGCTCTTCTCTGAAAGCTACTGCAAGTGCTGCTATTCCAATAACCACCAACGCCGATAAGATGATCAGATACCATTTGATCTTAGGGGGCTCTTTCTTATCCTCACCAACACTTGCACCCATTTCTTACCGCTTGAGGATACAGTCAAGTTAGGGAGAAGTCAACAAACAGTGTTGGGAAGGTTGCTCTCATAGTTATACCCTGGAGCAGATGAGATTGTTGAAAAACGAATCATCCTGTAAGGACTCCGATCATGCCGAAGTCCAGCGCTCGGACGGGTCTTTAGACCCGTCCCTACATTTTTCAACCCCCTCAGCAGATATAACTCGAAAATAAGGCGCAAAAATGGTATGATTGTGTAGCAAAGGAGTGAAAGGACATGTCAGGCCATTCTAAATGGGCGCAGATCAAGAGGCAAAAAGGAGTAACTGATGCCAGGCGAGGTCAACTTTTTACCAAGCTGGTTAGGGAGATTATGTTAGCAGTGCGTGAAGGGGGAAACAATCCTGAACATAACTTTCGCCTTCGCTTAGCAATACAAAAATGCCGCGACAGCAATATGCCCTTGGAGAATATCGAAAGGGCTATCAGGCGAGCTGCTGGTGAGGGAGCGGGCACAAATCTAGCTGAGGCGAGCTTTGAAGGTTATGGACCTGGTGGTGTAGCTATTCTCCTCCAGGTATTAACTGATAATCGTAATCGCACCCTTCAAGAGATACGCAGTATCTTTGCCCGAGGTGGGGGCAGCTTAGGGGAGGCTGGCTGTGTATCCTGGCTATTTGAGCCAAAAGGGGTGATCACCGTAGAAACTGGTCAGGTTAACGCTGAGGAGGTAGCTCTTTGGGCTATTGACGCCGGTGCTGAAGATGTCAAAATCGAAAAGGGTTACCTGGAGGTTCATACTGGATTGGATAAGCTGGAAACAGTGCGACAGGCCTTAGAGCAGAAAGGCTCGCCAATACTCTCCGCCGAGGTATCAATGATACCGAAGACTACCCTGAAGTTGGAGGAGCAGGAGGCATGGCGAGCCCTCAAGCTCCTGGACAGGCTGGAGGAACTGGAGGAGGTGCAGCGGGTATTCTCTAACGTCGACTTCTCTGAGGAGGTCTTGGAAAGGTTGAGGGCTCAAGCCTGAGGGATAAATAATGCGAATCTTAGGCATTGACCCAGGCACCTTAATCATGGGTTATGGCTTGATTGAGGATAGGGATGAGGAGCTAAGGATGCTCAATTGCGGTATTTTGACAGCTTCAAGCCATATGCCCCTGGCTGAGCGACTATACCAGTTATATCTAGGGCTCACGGAGCTGGTTAATTCCTATCAGCCTGATGAGGTAGCTGTTGAGGAGCCCTTTGTAGCTCGAAATGCTCGCTCAGCATTGGCCATAGGTCGAGCACAGGCAGTGGCTATGCTCGCTGCTGCCGGCAATAGTATCCCTATTTATACCTATCCACCAGCCAAGGTGAAACAAGCGGTAACTGACTACGGAGGCAGTGAGAAGGAACAGGTGCAGCAAATGGTGTGCATCCAGCTAGGACTCACCCAAATCTCCCAGCCCAGCGATGCTGCTGATGCTCTAGCAGTAGCCCTCTGCCACCTCAGAGAGAGACAATTAGCCAAGCTAACAGCAAAAAGTGACTGAAGGTAAATATGATCGCTGCTATTGAAGGAACTTTAGAACTTCGAGGCACTGACCGGATTGTCATTAAAATGGGTGGGGTGAGTCTACAGGTTTATCTGCCAGCCTCCACCTTAAATCAAATTGGTGCTGTGGGGGAGAAGGTGCAACTCTATACACATCTTCACTGGAAGGAAGATAATATAGCTCTTTACGGCTTTATCTCCCAGCAAGAGCTTGACCTTTTCAAAATGCTTACCAGTGTCAACGGCGTTGGTCCAAAAGTAGCCCTGGCAATGCTTTCTAACCTGAAACCTGAGCAGCTAGCCTTAGCTATTGTGGGTGGCAATGTTGACCTTCTCACCCAAATACCTGGTATGGGCAAAAAGACAGCCAATCGCCTGGTACTGGAGCTGAAAGGCAAGCTGGAAAAAGGATGGGTGGGGGTCAGTTCTTATTTAACCCAGGATAATGCCGAGATAGTAGCTGCTCTGACCAACCTTGGCTACTCTACCGCCGAGGCAAGCAAAGCTGTAGCTGAGCTTCCTCCCTCCCCTGACCTTAGCCTGGAGGACAAAATAAAGCTTGC
>CAYWDP010000026.1:1488-3936 GCA_964457045.1 uncultured Dehalococcoidia bacterium | reverse complement strand
TCCAATGCTTGTCTGGCGGCTTCTTTTTCCGCCAACTGCTTGCTCTTGCCACACCCCCTACCTAATACCTCTCCCGCCACCACTACCTCTACCCAAAACCTTCTGTCGTGGTCTGGTCCCTCTGCCTTTACCAGACGGTATAATGGTCTCTCTTGCCTTTTTGCCTGAACTAGCTCCTGTAGCCTCGATTTATAATCGGTTAACTCTTCTTCCATCGCCTGCTGAAAGCTTTGGCTAAAGAGCCTGAGGATGAAATCCTTAGTAGTGGCAACCCCTTGGTCTATCAGGAGAGCACCTATCACCGCTTCCAGGGCACAAGCAAGGTTTCTTGCTCTCTTTCGCCCTCCGCCTTTCTCTTCGCCTTGCCCCAGGTAAAGGTAATCCCCCAGCCTCAAGGAAGAAGCCAATCGAGCTAAGCTATCCTGCCGCACCAAGGCAGCCCGAAGCTTGGTCATTTCCCCCTCCCTTAGGGCAGCAAACTCTCGGTAGAGGTTTTCGCCTATCACAAAGCCGAGAAAGGCATCGCCTAAGAATTCGAGACGCTCGTTAGACTCCAGATCAAAGTCAGGATTTTCATTAAGGTAACTGCGGTGGACAAAGGCTTGCTGCAATAGAGACAAGTCATTGAAACTGATACCAAGATCTTTCTGCAATGTAATCCAGTCAGCCATAGCTAAGCCACTCTTCTACACAGGGTAATAGCTAGCCTCTCCTTTTGTCAACACGCACCCAAAACCAGCGATTGCCGCTTCTTTCATAGGCAGATGCTTCGTCAACCTCTTTGGCAGGGGAGTGAGCACCTGCCCTGTACCTGGGGATTCCCATCGCCTGTCCTCCCTTGTCGAGATAGTTTAGCAATCTTAGCTGTCATTCTGACCCTGAACGAAGTGAAGGGAAGAATCTAGACCCTTCGCTATCGCTCAGGGTGACACTAAACACCCTCTCCTTTGCCAATAGTTGACAAATTGAAAGTTACACCTGATAATAGCTTATAAGATAATATGGTCAGAATCAGGCTGCGGCGAATGGGGGCTAAAAACAAGCCCAGTTATCGGGTAGTAGTGGCAGATGCTCGGGCATCTCGGGACGGTGCTTATATTGAGAAAATCGGGCATTATGATCCTTTAACTGACCCAGAGACTGTGGTGATTGATGAAGGAAAGGCACTCAAGTGGCTTCAACAGGGTGCTCAACCTACGCAGGCGGTGGCTAGATTGCTTTCAAAGCTGGGGATTGTAGAGAGGTTCGAGGCTGGCAAAAAGGTGGCCGCAGATTGAGGAGGCAATGATGAAAGAGCTAGTAGAATATATCGCTAGGTCAATTGTAACCATGCCTGATGCAGTTGTGGTAGAGACTGAAGAGAGCAATCCAGATAACATTATCATTAAACTACAGGTTGCCCCAGAGGATAGGGGAAGGGTTATTGGCAAGCAAGGTAGAGTTGCCCAAGCAATGCGCACCTTGCTCAGGGTAGCAGCAGTAAGAGAAGGCGTTCGAGTTCAGCTAGAGATACTATAGCTTTGAATTGTCCTCAAGGTGTCCTTTTTCCCCTTCTTCTCCGTTCGACCACTTTAAGACGAGCCAAAGAACGACGTAACGCTGCTTCTGCAGCAACCAGGTCTACCCCAGCAGGATGAAGTTGAAGCTGTTCTTGGGCACGTTGCTTCGCCGCCTCAGCACGAGCCACATCGATTTCCTCAGCCCGCTCAGCAGTATCAGCCAGGATCACCACTCTATTTTGCAGTACCTCGAGGAAACCGCCGCTTATGGCGATAAAGGTCTCTTTACCACCTTTCCTGAGGCAGAGTTCTCCAGGCTCGAGCATAGTCATCAGAGGAGCATGGTGCGGTAGGATCGCCAATTGGCCTAAAATACCCGGGGCGATCAGCACGTCTACCTCGTCAGAATACACCGGGCGCTCTGCAGTGACTATCTCTAGCCTTAGGGTAGCCATAATTACACCCCTAACCTCTTTGCCTTCTCCACTGCCTCGTCTATCGTCCCTACCATATAGAAGGCTTGCTCGGGCAAAGCGTCGTGCTTTCCTTCCAGAATCTCCTTAAAACCACGCACTGTTTCCTTAATGGGGACATATTTTCCTTCTGTGCCAGTGAAGGCTTCAGCAACAAACATTGGTTGGGAGAGGAACCTCTGGATGCGCCGAGATCGGGCTACAGTGAGCTTGTCCTCCTCCGATAGCTCCTCGATACCCAGGATAGCAATTATGTCCTGAAGCTCTTTGTACCTCTGTAATACCCTCTGCACCCCCCTGGCTACACTGTAGTGTTCCTCACCGACAACCCGGGGATCAAGAATGCGAGAGGTAGAAGCTAAAGGATCTACAGCGGGATATAACCCCATCTCGGCAATGGAGCGCTCTAAGGCAATCACCGCATCAAGATGCCCAAAGGTGCTAACTATCCCTGGATCGGAATAATCATCAGCGGG
>CAYWDP010000026.1:0-1388 GCA_964457045.1 uncultured Dehalococcoidia bacterium | reverse complement strand
CCATAGGTCATTTCCCTCACGGGAGCGCTCGCCTATTCCAGCAAAGACAGAGAAGCCACCATGTATAGTGGCAATATTATGGATAAGCTCCATAATGATAACTGTCTTGCCAACCCCAGCACCACCATAAGCTCCTACCTTACCCCCTCTGGTAAAGGGGGTGATGAGGTCAATCACCTTAAGACCGGTCTCCAGCATCTGGGTAGTGGTTTCCTGCTCTTGGAAGGACGGCGGAGGGCGGTGAATTGGCCAATGTTCTTCAGTTTTAACCTCTCCCAGGTTATCTAAGGGTTCACCCATAACATTGAAAAGGCGCCCCAGAGTAGCTCGCCCCACAGGCACGGAGAGAGGTAAACCGGTATCAATAGCCTCAATACCCCGCTCCAGCCCGTCGGTTGGGGAAAGGGCTAGACATCTCACCCAGTTGTTCCCAATGTGTTGCTGGACCTCCAGCACAATCTTGTCCCCATCTCGAGGGATCTCAATAGCATTGAAAAGAGCCGGCAATTCCTCGGGGGGGAATTCAATGTCAACCACAGTTCCGATTACTTGAGATACCTTACCTTTTGCCATGTTACCTCCTACGCCAGTGCCTCTGCACCTCCGGTTATATCAAGGAGTTCCTTGGTGATCATTTCCTGGCGAGCTTTGTTATACATTAAGGTCAAGTCTTGAACTAGCTCGTTGGCATTATCAGTAGCATTCCGCATGGCTACCATCCTGGCCGATTGCTCGCTAGCAATGGACTCCAAAAGGGCATGATATACCTGCATCTCCACAAAGCGAGGGAGAAGCTCAGCCAGGACTACCTTGCGGCTGGGCTCATAAATATACTGTATTTCGTATTTGCGGTCTACCGCTGCCGGTTCCACAGGGAGCAGTTGCTGCAACACGGGTCGCTGCGTCATAGTAGAGATAAATTGACTATAAGCCAGGTACACCATGTCAACAGTTCTGTTGGTATAGTCATCGATGACGATTCGAGATATAGGCAGGGTATCAAGAAGCACTGGGCGGTCACTGATTCCGATGAACTGAGCCCGAACCTCGCGCCCGTATCGGAGCATAAAGTCTCTCCCCTTTCGACCTACAGTGATGAGCACAGTAGGGGTAGCTTGTTCCAGGATAAAGCCGGCTGTAGTTCGGTTCATATTAGTGTTGAGCCCACCGCATAAGCCACGGTCAGCAGTAATATGGATCACCTCAACTCGATTCACCTCTCGTCGCTCTAGTAAGGGATGGACAGCGCCTTCTGACTGAGCAGCTAGGTCTGCCAGGACTTGGCGTATCTTTTCAGCATAGGGTCTGCCAGACAAAACCGTCTCCTGTGCTCGCCTCATCTTGGAGGTGGCGATCATCTCCATAGCCTTGGTAATCTTGGCAGTAGA
>CAYWDP010000025.1:6401-19896 GCA_964457045.1 uncultured Dehalococcoidia bacterium | reverse complement strand
GCATCTTTGAGAGAGCGTTGAAAAATGTAGGGACGGGTCTTTAGACCCGTCCGAGCGCTGGACTCCGATATAATCGGACTCCTTACAGGATGATTCATTTTTCAACAATCTCATCTTTGATAGCTTTGACCGTTGTAGGTAGCGGCTGTTATAATGGACTCTTAGGCAGGACAAGGGGCTTTCCTGGTAACATGTTGACGGTAGAGGATGTTAATAATACATTCGCTGAGAAGGGCTTACACATTAAGCTACCGCTGCCGAACCATTTCTTGGTAAGGAGCCTCGACATGCTTGAGAAAAAGGATATACCAGGTGGTGTGGGCCTACTCTTGAATGTAAGGTTTATCAATGAGCGGGGTGAGGAGGTTTCTGACCTTTTCCTTTGTGAGGGGCAAGTAGAAGGAAAGCGAAAAAGAGAAATCGAAGAGGTAGAAATTCAGACACCACCGAAGTCGAAGTTGCTACCTCTGCGTTCAAAAGAGGGATTTGAAGGTGAGGACGAAGTTAAGGATTATTTGAAAGGAGCTATTAGCCATCTTCTTCAGGATAAAGGATATCATCTTGGTGAGCGCGGCGGTGTTGATCTGTACTTCCAAAGGGGGGAGGGGGGGTTCTTTGTTAACCTAGCAGTACGGTGTGACGAAAAGGCCCTTGAAAGAGCAAAAGAGTTAGTGGAATTAAGGCAGAAGCAGGGTGTCGATCACGAATACGGCCTAATAATTCCAGCTTTCCAGGAGTCTTTGGGCATTTCTTTGCTTGCTCAGGAGCGCTGGATGTGGAGGAATCAAGAGTATCTCTCAGCACACCGCATCGGGGTCTACGCCGTCGATAATGTAGACCCAAATCGGCTCTATGCCTTTACCATCTATCCTAGGGAAAGAGAGCTGAGAAGATTTTTTATAGCTACCGCGCCACAGTGGTCGCTGGTGCGTGAGCGCTACGTTCTAAGCAGAGGTAGGAGGAGGAAAGCGGAGGAGCCTTGAGATTCAATCAAACATTCCTGAAGAGGAAGAATATGATATAATCATGGAAAGGGAGGTGTCCTTGAAAATGGCTGAGAAGGTAGACTGGCAAGTAACGGCAACAACAATTCGTTGCGATTTTGTGAGCGATTTCGCCGTGCTTATGGCATATGGTGACGGGGCAGCGAAGTGCGCCTACGTCAATAGATGGAGTGCGAGGAAAGAGGGGAAGAAGAAGTTGAAGAATTGTAAAGGACGTGAAAGACCGGAGAATTGCCATTTGGTAAGTGAGTTTCGAGAGCGTGCCTTTTCAATGTGAAGGAGTAAGAGGGGGCTGGTTGTGAAACCGGAGAGGTTTACTGAGCAGGCTCAAGAAGTCTTGGCTGCTTCGCAGGAGCTGGTCCGACGCTACCGCCATAGCCAGTGGGATGTGGAGCATGTCTTGCTTGCCTTGCTAGAGCAAGAAGATAGCTTGACAACCAGGATATTAAAGGAATTAGGGGTAGATGATGAGGCGGTGAAGCAACAGGTGGAATTGGCTTTGGAAAAGGCACCAAAGGTTGCCTATGAAGGGGCTCAGATTTATGCTACACCCCGCATCGCTCGCCTTCTGGACACCGCTGCTGCTGAGGCAGATAGACTCAAAGACGAGTTCGTCGGCACGGAGCACCTTCTTGTTGCTATCGCTGCAGAACAGCGAGGGGAGGCAGCCAGAATCCTTCGCTCCTTTGGTGTCGACCAAGAAGGTATCTATCGAGCCCTTCAGGATATTCGGGGGGTACATAGGGTTACTGATAGAAGGGCGGAGAGCAAGTATCGCAGCTTGGAGAAATATGGTCGCGACCTCACCGAGCTTGCCAAGCAAGGCAAGATCGACCCAGTCATCGGTCGGGAGGAGGAGATTCGCCGGGTAATGCAAATCCTCTCCCGGCGCACCAAGAATAACCCGGTCATTATTGGTGAGGCTGGGGTGGGTAAAACGGCTATTGCCGAGGGGTTAGCCCAGAAGATTGTTGCTGACGATGTCCCTGATTCCTTGAAGGGCAAGCGAATGATTGCCTTGGATATGACTTCTTTAGTCGCTGGGAGCAAGTTCCGGGGGGAGTTTGAGGAGAGGCTTAAGGCGGTGATTGACGAGGTTCGCCAGGCGAGCGGAGAGGTCATTCTTTTTATTGACGAGGTGCATAATGTAGTCGGAGCTGGGGCAGCAGAAGGAGCTATTGATGCCAGCAATATCCTTAAGCCAGCCCTTGCCCGGGGAGAGCTGCAGTGTATTGGGGCAACTACGCTCAATGAGTACCGAGAGCATATCGAAAAGGATAAGGCTTTAGAGCGGAGACTCCAGCCGGTGTTTATCGATGAGCCTAGTGTGGAGGCTACCATAGAGATGCTGCGCGGGCTTCGCCCCAGATACGAGGCGCATCATAAGATCCAGATCGAGGACTCAGCCCTTGTGGCGGCCACCAAGCTATCGCATAGATATATCACTGACCGCTTCCTGCCGGATAAAGCTATCGACCTGATCGATGAGGCAGCCAGCAAACTTCGCATTGATATGGAAAGTGCCCCGTCTGAAGTTAAGGAGTTGGAGCGGCAGCTCCAGCACCTGGTTAATGAGGAAGAGGCAGCGTCGCAGCGGCGGGATTATCAGCAGGCTGCTGAGCTTAAGGCTGAGAGACTTCGCTTGGAGCAGGAGCATAAAGAGGCCAAGGCGAAGTGGCTCCAGGATAAGAAGATTGATAGTGTGGTGCATGAGAATGATATTGCTGAGCTTATCTCTAAGTGGACAGGTATCCCTCTTTCCCGCATGATGGAGACTGAGGCAGAGAAGCTAGTCCATATGGAGGAGCGGATTCATCAACGTATTGTGAATCAAGGGGAAGCGGTGACTGCTGTCTCTGAAGCTATCCGGCGGGCTAGAGCTGGACTGAAAGACCCCGGGAGACCTATTGGCAGCTTTATCTTCCTCGGTCCCACAGGAGTAGGTAAAACGGAGTTAGCTCGTGCTTTAGCAGAGTTCCTCTTTGATGATGAAAACGCTATGGTGCGTTTGGATATGTCTGAGTACATGGAGAAGCATACTGTATCTAGGCTTATTGGTGCCCCGCCGGGCTACATTGGCTATGAGGAGGGGGGGCAACTAACCGAGCTTGTGCGTCGTCGTCCTTATAGGGTTGTCCTCTTTGATGAAGTTGAAAAGGCGCATCCAGACGTGTTTAACATCCTCCTTCAAATCTTGGAAGATGGGCGCCTAACTGATGGTCATGGGCGGGTGGTGGACTTCAAGAACGTGGTGGTCATAATGACTAGCAATTTGGGTACCCAGGAGTTGCAGCGACAAACTATGGGTTTTCGTTCAGAAAAGGAGCTTGACCGAGAGCGGCTACGCCAGACGATTAGCAGTGCTCTAAAGCAGACCTTCCGTCCTGAGCTCCTTAACCGGATAGATGAGATAATCATCTTTGACTCCTTAACCGAGGAGCACCTGAAGCAGATTGTGGACTTGTTGTTAAAGGATGTGCAGAAGCGCCTTTCCGAGCGCGGAATAGTAGTAGAGCTAACTGAATCTGCTAGATCATGGCTGGTTAAAGAGGGCTATGACCCGGTTTATGGAGCAAGACCTCTACGCCGAGCTATCCAACACCATATAGAAAATCCACTCTCTAGAAGGATCTTGGATGGGGAATTTGGGGAGGGGGATACTATCCTGATCGATGCAGCAGCTGATGGGATAATCTTTTCTAAAAGTGAAAGAACCTCCTGATAAGCCCTAGTATTCCGTGAAAATACCGAGGTTCGCTTGATTTCCCTCATTCATTTTGCGCGTGGGAAAAACTGGTGAAAGTGCTTCTTCAACGTGTGACCCAAGCCTCAGTTAGCATTGGTGAAGAAAGGGTGTCTCGAATTGGTCGAGGGCTGGTAGTTCTGGTAGGTGTAGCTAAAGGGGATACAGAAAAGGATGTCCGATATTTGGTAGAAAAAACGGTTAACCTTCGCGTTTTCCCAGACGATGAGGGCAAATTGAATCTTTCACTCTTAGATATTAATGGGGAGCTTTTGGCAGTAAGCCAGTTTACGCTTCTAGCTGATACTCGAAAGGGCCGTCGCCCTAGCTTCACTCAGGCTGCTTTACCAGGTGAAGCTGAAGACCTATTTGATAGCTTTGTAGAGATGGCAAAGGCTACAGGGCTTAAAGTGGCGACAGGGCGTTTCCAACAGCATATGCTGGTGGAAATTCATAACGATGGACCGGTAACTATCCTCCTGGACAGCAAGCTCTAAAGGCGTAGTCTTACAGCAAGCGGTAGATTCTAGCTATAGTCTTGATAAGGGATGCTTTCTCAGGATATCTCTAGCGGCGGGAGTTGGAATCGAGGCTCAATGTGGTCTTCTATTTCCTTGTGCCCCGCTTCAGCTTCAATTCCAACTCCGGCATCGTCTTTCGATTCTTCCTCTAAGCAGCAGTGAGCAGGAATTAACCTGCCGATGATAACATTCTCCTTCAGCCCTAAAAGTCTATCTATCTTCCCATTTATTGCTGCCTCTGTGAGTACCCTGGTAGTCTCCTGGAAAGAAGCTGCTGCTAGGAAGCTATCGGAATTAAGGGCGGCTTTGGTTATTCCCAAGAGGACAGTTTGAGCTGTAGCTGGTTCGCCTGCTTCGGCTACTACTCTAGCATTGATATCCTCGAAGATGAAGCGGTCAATTAGCTCTCCAGGAAGCAATTCAGTGTCACCAGGGGAATCAACCCTTACCTTTTGCAGCATCCGACGTACCACGATCTCAATATGCTTATCGTTGATATTCACCCCTTGAGAGCGGTAAACCTTTTGTATTTCATCTACCAGGTATCGCTGTACTGCTTCCCTCCCTTTGATGCGCAGGATATCTTGAGGATTGACATGCCCCTCAGTAAGTTGATCACCAGCTTTTACCTGAGCCCCATGTTCTACTCGGATATTTGCTGTAAAGGGAACAAAATATTCCTCTTCCTCTTCCTCTTCATAGCTGATAAGGAGGTTGTTCCCTTCAATATTCACCTTGCCACTCACTGGAGCTAAGAGAGGGGGGGCTGGCGACAATGGGGCTGCCTCTTCCTCTATGGTAGTTGGTAAGGACTGTTTGACTAGAGTTGTTCCTATATCTACCCAGTCGCCATCGCTGACTAGTAGCTCTGTGCCCGGAGGCAAAGGGTATTCGTTACGATAGAACTCAGAGTTGGTAATCTTAATTCTGTAGCCTTCTTCTGTAGGAAATATCTCTGCTACCCCATCAATTTCAGAGAGGATAGCTTGTCCTTTAGGTATTCTTGCTTCGAAAAGCTCCTCTACTCGTGGCAAACCGCTGGTGATATCTAACCCCATTACCCCTCCGGTGTGGAAGGTGCGCAGTGTTAGCTGAGTACCTGGCTCTCCGATACTTTGGGCAGCGATAATACCCACTGCGGTATACGTATCTACCAGATGCCCTCGGGCAAGATCGCTGCCGTAGCAGTATTGGCAAATGCCATGCCTCGATTGACAACTAAGGGGCGATCTAACATAAACTTGAGCTATCCCTGCTGAGATAATTTGCCTCACCTTCTCATCATCTATTTCCTCATTCCGGTTGACAATAACTCTGCCATCAGTGGGGTCAATGATTTTAGCTGCAGCTAGGCGTCCGATGATACGCTCAGGTAAGGGAGGCAAAAATCCATCTTTTGACCCTGTCAACCAAATGCCCAAAGTTGTGCCACAATCCTCCTCAAAGGTGATAATGTCTTGAACAATATCCACCAGGCGCCTGGTGAGATAGCCAGCATCTGAGGTTCTCAAGGCAGTATCTGCTAGTCCTTTGCGGGCGCCGTGAGTGGAAATAAAGTACTCCAGTACAGAAAGTCCCTCATTGAAGCTTGACCTAATAGGGAAGTCTATTATCTTGCCGGAAGGGTCTGTCATTAAGCCGCGCATACCTGCCATTTGCCTTATCTGGGAGATGTTTCCTTTTGCTCCGGAGGTTGCCATCATGTAGACCCCCCCATAGCGATCCAGGGATTGAGAGACGATGTCAGTGATTTTATCTGTGGTCTCTGTCCATATCGCCACTGTGCTGCTATAGCGCTCGTCATCTGTGATTAAGCCGCGGTAATACTGGTCTTCTATTTGGGAAACGCTCTCTTCTGCCTGTTGCAAAACCTGTGCTTTAGCTTGGGGCACCTTTATATCGTTAACACCAACAGTGATACCGGATTTAGTGGCGTATTGGAATCCCAGCTGCTTAATCTTGTCAGCCATAATAGCAGCATCTACATTACCTGATAGTTTAATGCACTGAGCAATAAGCCGTTTCAGGATTGTTTTATCGACTATTCCGTTAATGAAGGCAAGCTCCTGGGGCAGAACACTATTAAAGATAATGCGACCTACGGTAGTTTTAATTCGCTGCTCTGTATCATGCTCCTTTACCTCAATCTCGGCTCTCGGCTCAACAACGCCGAGATCATAGGCTAATTCTGCCTCCCTGAAGCTGTTAAACTTCATCCCTTCGCCCTTGGCTCCAGGCTTGGGGGAGGTTAAGTAGTAGCAACCCAGAACCATGTCTAGAGTTGGTGCTACTACGGGTTCTCCGTTACTGGGCAAAAGCATATTATGTACGCTAAGCATTGCCTCCCTCGCCTCTCTCACTGCAGCCTTGGAGAGGGGAACATGCACAGCCATTTGGTCACCATCAAAGTCGGCGTTAAAGGCAGCGCAGACCAAGGGATGAAGTTGGATGGCACTGCCTTCGATCAGTACCGGCTCAAAGGCTTGGATGCTTAGTCGATGTAGTGTAGGGGCTCGATTGAGGAGAACAGGTCTTTCCTTAACCACTTCTTCTAGAATGCTCCAAATCTCCGGTCTTGCTCTTTCCACCATCCTTTTGGCACTCTTGATATTGGCAGCAAGACCCTGCTGTACTAAGCGAAACATGACAAAAGGCTTAAATAGTTCCAAAGCCATACGCTTGGGCAGACCGCACTGGTGCAGCTTTAATTCAGGACCAACTATGATTACCGAGCGTCCACTATAATCAACCCTTTTACCCAAGAGATTCTGGCGAAAACGTCCCTGTTTGCCTCGGAGCACGTCTGATCGTGACTGCAAAGGTCGATTGCCCGCACCGGTAATAGCTTTTCTTTGTCTCCCGTTATCGATAAGCGAATCCACTGCTTCTTGCAGCATTCTTTTCTCGTTATGAATGATTATCTCTGGGGCACCCAGACTTAACAGTCTTTTAAGGCGATTGTTGCGGTTGATTACCCTTCGATAAAGGTCATTAAGATCACTGGTAGCGAATCTCCTTCCATCTAGTTGCACTATAGGTCGCAAGTCTGGGGGGAGGACAGGGAGGATGGTTAAGATCATCCACTCCGGTCTATTCCTGCTTCGGCGGAAAGCTTCCACTACTTGCAATCTCTTAATGGCTTTCTTCCTTCGTTGTCCTGAAGCGGAGTTAATCTCCTGATGTAGCTCATTGTATAGCTCTTCTAGGTTAAGGTTTTGAAGGATGGTTAAGACGGCTTGAGCCCCTATGCCGGCTTCAAAAATGTTTTCATATTTCCTCTTCAGTTCTTGATATTTATTCTCTGTCAGCAGCCTTAAGGGGTGTAAGTCCTCTATCTCGGCAACCTTATGCTCAATTTCCTTCTCTAATCGCGTCTGCTCTTCGGCAGTAATCTCTTCCTTATGGGCTATCTCTTGATGCTCCTCTTGTAGTTGTCGGATTGCTTCTTGTTTTGCCACTTCATCCACGCTGGTTACAATATGCTGGGCAAAATAAATGACACGTTCTAAACTACGTGGGGAAAGGTCAAGGAGTAATCCTATCCGGCTTGGTATCCCCTTTACAAACCAGCTATGAGCTACTGGGGCAGCCAATTGGATATGCCCCATACGCTCTCGGCGCACCTTGGAGAGGGTTACCTCCACTCCACACCTATCACAGCGGATACCCTTATAGCGCACCTTTTTGTATTTCCCACAGTAGCATTCGAAGTCTTTGGTAGGTCCAAAGATCCTCTCACAAAAAAGCCCATCCCTCTCTGGCTTCAAGCTACGGTAGTTTATAGTCTCTGGTTTGGTTACCTCACCCCAGGACCAGCTTCTAATCTGATCCGGTGAGGCGAGAGAGATACGTATCCCACTAAGACTATCTGCGCTAAACAAACTGCTCCCTCCTTAGTATTGCTGTTTCGCTATCTTTGATGATCAGCTTTCTTCCTCGGTGAACAACTCTACTGTTAACCCTAGACTTTGGAGTTCATGGACCAGGACGTTAAAGGACTCTGGTAATCCTGGAGGATGCACGTCTTCACCCTTAGTGATAGCTTCATAGGCTTTAGCTCGCCCAGCGATGTCATCAGACTTAATAGTGAGGAGTTCTTGAAGGGTATGTGCAGCCCCGTAGGCTTCCAGTGCCCAAACCTCCATCTCACCAAAGCGTTGTCCCCCAAACTGAGCCTTACCCCCTAAGGGCTGCTGCGTAATAAGGGTGTAAGGACCTGTGGAGCGAGCATGCACCTTGTCTTCTACTAAATGGATCAGCTTCATCATGTAGATATAGCCCACTGTTACCGGCTGATCGAAGGGTTCGCCAGTGCGACCATCATAGAGGGTAGTCTTGCCATAAATTGGTGGGGAAGGGGCTTTTTCTTTGCTTATCTTTTCCACCTCCTCTTCACTAAGCCCTTCAGTAGCAATACCTAATTCTTTAAGCCAGAGGCGAAGGCAGGCCCTTTTAGCCTCGCCTGTGTAATCTTGGCTAAATATCCGCTCCCCTTCAAAGCCTCGTTCAGCAAGCCATGCTTTGATCTGCTCTGATTTCCCCTCCGGATTTAAATCAGAGTTGGTGGCACCAGCTTGCTGGGCAATCCAAGCTCTTGCCAAGGCATCCTCAATCACCTCGCTACTCGCCCCTTCGAATACAGGGCAATCCACCTTGAAGCCAAGCTCATGAGCAGCCCAGCCAAGGTGAGCCTCAAAGATTTGCCCCAAATTCATGCGAGAGGGGACACCGATAGGATTAAGGATAATATCTACCGGCCTACCGTCAGGAAGGAAGGGCATATCTTCTACAGGTAAAATGCGAGCAACAACGCCTTTGTTACCATGCCTCCCGGCTAATTTGTCTCCTTCAGAAACTTTCCGCTTCTGAGCAACCCATACCCTCACTAACTTGCTAACCCCTTCAGGCAATTCATCACGATTAGAGAAGACCTTTACTGCAATCACTAAACCCCTTTCACCATGAGGCACTCGGAGGGAAGTATCTTTTACTTCCCGAGCCTTCTCACCGAAGATAACCCTGAGCAGCTTCTCTTCGGCACTTAGCTCTGTCTCCCCTTTTGGGGTGATCTTTCCTACCAGGATATCCCCTGATTCAACCTCGGCACCGATGTATACGATCCCTTCCTCATCAAGATTACGAAGGCTCTCTTCACCTACGTTAGGTATATCCCTAGTGATTTCCTCCGAACCTAGCTTCGTCTCTCTTGCTTCAATCTCATACCTTTCGATATGAAGGGAGGTGAATTTATCCTCCTTAACCAGCTTCTCTGATATCACAATCGCGTCTTCAAAGTTATAGCCCTCCCAGCTCATAAAGGCGCAAAGCACATTCTGGCCAAGGGACAATATCCCTTGGTCGGTGGCTGAGCTATCGGCTAAGACTTGCCCTCGTTGCACTCTTTCCTCTTTGCTTACAATGGGGTGCTGATTGATGCAAGTTCCTTGGTTAGTGGACATAAATTTCGCCAGGGGATAAATTTGCCCCTCCCCATTGTCACCCCTGATTACAATTTGCTGCCCGCTAACAGAGATAACCTCCCCGTCACTTTCAGCGAGAATCAATTGTCGGCTATCTCGGGCTACTTGTTGCTCCATCCCTGTTCCTACTATAGGGGACTCAGGGCAAAGCAAAGGCACTGCCTGGCGTTCCA
This sequence comes from uncultured Dehalococcoidia bacterium, assembly GCA_964457045.1. Classification (GTDB taxonomy): domain Bacteria; phylum Chloroflexota; class Dehalococcoidia; order UBA2247; family RBG-13-53-26; genus CAYWDP01. The sequence continues at coordinate 9,975 of CAYWDP010000025.1, read as the reverse complement.
TATTAGAACCCATTAATGCCCGATTGGCATCATCATGTTCCAAGAAGGGGATCAAGGAGGCAGAAACACCTACTATCTGTTTTGGCGATACATCCATAAGGTCAACTTTTTCAGGCGCTTCTTTAGAGAAGCGATTACCTTGCCTTACCTCGATCTTGCTATCGCTAAATTGGTCGTTATGGGTAAGAGAGGCACTTGCTTGGGCGATAACATACTCCTCTTCTTTATCGGCTGGGAGATAAACAACCTGGTGAGAGACGAAAGGCACTACCTTTATAGCTCCAGGGGATAAGCTGGAGATTTGTTGAGCAATCTTAGGGGTAATATAAGCCCCTGCTTCAGCAATGAGGCGACCTTTCTTGCCAACTATTGCCTCTCTAAGAGTCCTACCTAGCAACTCCTCGGGCGTATTCATTACCTCTCGGATAACCTTTCGGTAGGGGGTCGTTATGAAACCATATTCGTCGATCAAACTATAAGTGGCAAGGGAGCTAATAAGCCCGATATTTGGTCCCTCTGGTGTCTCGATAGGGCAAATCCGGCCATAATGGGAATGGTGGATATCACGAACCTCGAAGCCAGCGCGTTCTCTCGATAGCCCCCCTGGACCTAGCGTTGAGAGGCGACGTTTATGAGTTAACTCCGCCAAGGGGTTAGTTTGATCCATGAATTGGCAGAGCTGAGAGCCGATGAAAAACTCCCTTATCGCTGTGAATATAGGTCGAGTATTAATCAAGGCGCTTGGGGCAACAGTCTCAGCATCGACAATGCTCATCCGCTCTTTTATTGCTCGTTCAAGGTTCAGAAGGGCAATGTGTAACTGATGCTGGATTAATTCACCAACGGTACGCAATCTTCGATTGCTCAAGTGATCAATGTCATCAGGTTCCTCCATGCCATTGTTGACCATGAGAATGTAACGCACTATAGCCACGAGGTCTTCTCTAGTGAGGGCAAAATTGGGGTAAGTGGTTGATGGCTCTTGACCTAACCGCTTGCTAAGCTTATAGCGACCAACCTTGCCTAGGTTATAGTGACGGGGGTTAAGGAAGAGGTTGTTTACTAAGCTTTTGGCGTTATCAATATTAGGCAAATCCCCGGGGCGCAAACGTTTATAAATGTCGAGCATAGCATCGGTTTCATTTTTAATTAAGGGTTCTTGCCTTATACTGGCTTCAATAAAGGAATGCTCTGGAGAGGTATCCACATCTTGGAATAGCTGAAGTAACTCTTCATCACTACTATAGCCGATAGCACGCAGTAGGGTGGTAACAGGGAACCTCCTTTTACCATTTATCTTTACCCAGATTACATCTTTACTACTAGTTTCGAACTCTAGCCAAGAGCCATGTTCAGGGATAAGTTTGCCATAACATAGTTCTCTCCCGCTGGCTATATCAGTCTCAAGGGTGAGGTAGAGTCCAGGGGAGCGAATCAGCTGGCTTACCACCACTCGCTCCGTCCCGTTGATAATGAAGGTACCGGTGGGGGTCATTAGGGGTATATCGCCCATAAAAATATTTTGCTCTTTAATTTCCCCCGTCTCTTTAACCTCTAACTGAACCTTAGCGTAAAGGGGTGCTGAGTAGGTAAGATAGCGCTCTTGACAGTCCTTTACTGAGTGCTTAGGCGGCCCGAATTCACAGTTTAGGAAACGTAGCTCAAATCGTGTACCAGTCAAGTCTTGGATTGAGAGACCTTGAAAGAGCTCTCTCAATCCTTGCTCTTGAAACCGGCGGAAGGAGTTAAATTGGACTTGAATTAGGTTGGTTATTTCTAAAACTGGGGAGATTCTGGCAAACGATTTCCTGGTAGCTTTTTCTATCTGGGAGGATGGCATACTAAGAGTCAATTTTCTATACGCTCTCCTTTGCTGGGCATAGTGAACCTACAAAAAGGAAAAACAAAGAGATGTCCTATAAGGTGGAAGTAGCCGAGGAATCTTCTTGCATAAAATAGTGATCTTATATTATAAACCCTTTCTAAATATTTGTCAAGCCTTGCAACAACACCTTGTGCCAGCAAAAATGTCAATTTATAGAGCCTCGTAATATTCTGCCCTGGAGTGCCCAAGGGCTAGTCCTTTCAATTCTGACCTTCACCAATTGCCCGATGATGTTGGTGCTGTCGGGGAAGAAGACTAACTTGTCTCCTCTAGAGCGACCTTGCCATTTGCCCTTCTTTTCACCCTCTACTAGGACCTCCACTGTCTTGCCCAAGAAACTGGCGTTGATTTCAGCAGCGGTACATCGTTGCAAAGCTTCAGCCTTGATGCGCCGAAGCTCTTTCTCCTCAGAGGGGACATTGTCCTCAAGCCTTCTGGCAGCAATAGTGCCCGGTCGAGGTGAGTAGGCAGCTATGTGAGCCCTGTCGAACCTGATCTGGCGCAGTAGGTCTAGGGTTCCTTCAAATTGCTCCTCTGTTTCACCAGGAAAGCCGACAATGACATCAGTGCTTAGGGCAACACCAGGAATGGTGGAGCGTATCTGCTTCACCAAGCCTTGGTACTGCTCTACGGTGTAGCCACGCCTCATCGCCCTCAAAATTTCATTGTCACCGGCTTGAACTGGCAGGCTGATATGCTCGCAGACCTTTTCTAGTTCAGCTACCGCTTGTATCAGCTTCTGGCTCATATCCTTTGGATGGTTGGTCAGGAAGCGTATTCGTAGAAGCCCCTCGATTTTATTTAGCTCTGCTAGTAAATCAGCCAGAACAGGTCTGGAAGCTAGGTCGTGCCCGTAGGAATCGACACTCTGCCCCAGTAAGGTGACCTCCTTCACCCCCCGCTGAACAAGGTTTTGAACTTGGTGGCAAATATCCTCTAGATCTCGACTCCTCTCTCTTCCCCGACGATAGGGCACAATGCAGTAGGAGCAGAAGCTGTTGCATCCCTGTATGATGGGGATGAAGGCAGTCACCGGGGGATGAGGGGGGATGAAAAAGCCCTTTTTATTCGGGCAAGGTAGCCCATGGCTCTCTGCCCATTGGAAGAGTACCTCCCATTGCTGTGGTCGGAAAAAGAGATCAACCCAGGGAAAGCGCCTTTTCAGCTCATCGGCTTTAGAATCCACTAGGCAGCCAGTGAGGGCAATGGTAGCGTCAGGGGATTTTCCCTTTAGCCTCTTGAGGGAGCTGAGCTTGTTAATCACCTTATCCTCAGCGCTCTGTCGCACCACACAGCTATTGAGCAAAATGAAATCAGCCTTCTCAGTGGTGGTTGTTGGGGAGTAACCAGCTTGCTCTAAATAGCCAGCGACATACTCTGAATCAGCCTTATTCATCTGACAGCCAATGGTCCAGATGTAGAACTTAGCCATGCGAAACAGTCTCGGTTGAAATTATCATGCCCCTTCTTAAGTGGACGCCAGAGCCAACTCTAACTCTTACTAGGCAGGAGCAGTAGAGGCTCATCAAAGTGAATACCAAATCCTTAAGCTGGTTAAAGCACTGGCTTGAATATTAAGAATGGTGATCACACCTCTTTTCGCCAAGGGGGTCCAAAGCAAACTCTACTTGGTCAATATGGCGGAGGGAGTGGGATTCGAACCCACGACCGAGTTTTCCCCGGTAAGCG
>CAYWDP010000025.1:0-6301 GCA_964457045.1 uncultured Dehalococcoidia bacterium | reverse complement strand
AATATGGCGGAGGGAGTGGGATTCGAACCCACGACCGAGTTTTCCCCGGTAAGCGCTTAGCAGGCGCCCGCACTAGACCACTATGCGATCCCTCCTCAACCGTTATAGTTGGCTCCTAATGGAGCAATCCTCGATTTCAGGCGCCATCTTGCTTTACTATAACACGAAATTACCTCTCCTTCAAGAGTCGGGGGTCACTGGATAAATGCAAATCCACGGGCATCTTCTTGACCTATTCGCTGAAGCTGTAGGAGATCATTGACCTGTAGCTGGAGTAATAAGTCCTTGTAGTAGCCGTGACACTTGTGGCTAGGTTTCTATTATTTTAACTTTATTGGGCGCGGATTTGCCCGGCATTTCTCTGCAGTGACAATAGCCTCAATCTGAGATACAGTTGAGTCCAGTTCACCTTGACGATTCACGACTACATAGTCGAAGAGGGGTAAGCTTCTCAGCTCTTCAGTAACCTTTTCTATTCGTAATTTCAGCTCAGTCTCGGACTCGGTTTTGCGTTGCCTTAGGCGCTCTTCGTATTCCTTTATAGAAGGAGGGGCAAGGAAGATAAGCGCTGCCCCAGGTAGGAGGTTCTTGATAGTAGCTGCCCCTTGAACATCTACCTTCACTATCACATCTTCTCTCTTCTCTAGTGCTTGCTTCACCTGTTGCTTAGGAACCCCATACCAATGCCCATAGACCTTTGCCCATTCTAGTAGCTCCCCTTGCTGCATCATCTCTTGGAATTCTGCTTCCGAGCAAAAATAGTAATCTACCCCGTTATTCTCTCCTGCTCGCCTAGGGCGAGTAGTGGCTGTCACTACATAGTGGAAAGGGAAGCCTAACTCCTTCATTCTATTTAGCACCGTGTCTTTCCCTGCACCAGAGGGCCCGGAGAGGACAATAAGTAACCCTGACTGTTTACTCTGTTTGATCCTTCTCCTCACTCTGTTCCCTCGACTCAGGCTTACGGGTGGCGATTACTCTACTGGCAATGGTCTCAGGGGTGATAGCGGCAAGAATAATGTGTCCACTATCCATGATAAGGACAGCTTTCGTCCTCCGACCGTTAGTCACATCAATCACCAATCCCTTGCTTTTCCCTTCCTGGACAAGACGCTTGGCAGGTGCCGAGTTGGGGGAAACCACAGCTATAACCTTATCTATCGCTACCAGGTTACTGAAACCAAGGTGGATTAATTCTGTAACCATTATGTTCGTCCTCCTTTGGTGTGGTTAATTTGCTTTAATCCTTTCCACATCCTGCCAGAAAGCAGGGTATGAGAACCCCACGACTTCAGCATCCTCAATCAGAGTTTCGCCTTCAGCAATTACCCCCGCTACTCCAAGAGCCATAGCCAAGCGATGGTCAGAGTGACTTGAGCATTTTGCCCCATGCAACTTTGCCCCTCCGTGGATAACCACGCCATCGGGCAGCTCCTCCATGGTTGCCCCTAATTTGGAGAGTTCTTTCACTAAGTTGCTAATTCTATCTGTTTCCTTTACTCGTAGCTCCGCTGCATCTTTGATAATAGTAACGCCCTTGGCAACACAAGCTGCTACCGCAATCACCGGAATCTCGTCGATCAGCTGTGGAATAAGCTCACCACCTATTTCGATTCCAGCTAACTCACTGGATTCAATTGAAAGATCAGCCAGAGGCTCACCCCTTGCCCAGCGCTGATTCTCTATTTTAATCTTTGCCCCCATTTTCAGCAAAACCTCAATAATTCCCATCCTGGTAGAATTAACGCCGGTATCTTTGACCCTGATTTTTGCATTAGGGTGGATTGCTCCTACCACCAACCAATAAGCAGCAGAGCTTATATCGCCAGGGATGTGAAGGTCAACTGGGTTTAGGGGGGTAATCGGAGGGGTGAGGGAAATGGTGACGGCATCCACTTTTAGTGTTACCCCCATAGTTTGAAGTAGCCGCTCGGTGTGGTCACGGGATTTCGATGGTTCTTGGATAATTGTTTCTCCCTCGGCAAAAAGGGCAGCAATTAATATTGCCGACTTGAGTTGGGCGCTGGGAACAGGGAGAGGGTAAGTTATGCCATGAAGCTCCCCCCCTTTGATGGCGAGAGGTGCTAAGGAGTCCTCTCCCCTGCCCCAGATTTTGGCTCCCATTAAGCGAAGGGGTGAAATCAGCCGATCCATAGGGCGGGAGCGAAGTGAGTTGTCACCGGTGATGATAGAGAGGAAAGGTTGAGCAGCCAGTAACCCGGTCAATAGACGCATAGTAGTAGCGCTATTTCCAGCGTTAAGCACATCCTCAGCTTCACGCAAACCTTTCTCACCTACTCCCTCAACCTCAATTGTAGGGGGAGTAGAAGAAGCTTGCTTAATCCTCACTCCCAAAGCTTGCAGGCAAGTTAGGGTGGAGCCACAATCAGCCCCAGGACACAAGTTGCTCAGCCTTGCTCTCCCTTGGGCTATGCTGTTTAAAAGAATAGCTCGGTGAGAAATAGATTTATCACCCGGAGGGGTAATTTCACCTCTTAAAGTAGAACAAGGGCTAATCTTTTTTATCATGTTTCTTAAGCCATGCTTGTCGTGCTTGTCGTGCCTGAATAAAGGCACTCTCTAGCTCTTCGCTATCCTCAGCTATAAGCCGGCGAAATCGGCTTAACTCTCTAATAAATTCATCGATCCAATTGAGGACATTCCCTTGGTTAGTGAGGCAGATATCATAATTCATTCGGGGGTGTTGGGAGGCAAGACGGGTCAGGTCGCGGTAGCCTGTGGCTGCAAATCTAGACATCTTTGCCCAAAAGGGGCTTTGAGTTGTTGCCATCACCAAGGCAGAGGAAAGGACAAAAGGGAGATGGCTGACCCCAGCCACAAAATTATCGTGCTCCAAGGCGGTGGTAAAAAGGGGATTAGCTCCTATCTCACTCACCAAGCCAACCACAAGCTGAATCGAAGCGGGAGAAACATTTTGACTTGGAGTGAGGCAATAGGTGCAGCCCTGAAAGAGGTTAGCCTCGGCTGCCTCGATGCCAGCTAGTTCCTTTCCAGCCATAGGGTGTCCACCAATAAAATTTACTGTTGGTGGCAGGTATTCCTCCGCCCACTCCATAACTTTTACCTTAGTGCTAGCCGTATCAGTAACCGTGCAGCCATGGCTTAAGTGTGGTCCAATTTGGGCCAGGATTTCCTTTATGGCCATTACCGGGGTGGCTAAGATGACAAGGTCTGCCTTGTCAACTGTAGCAGCCAAGCTCTCTTTAATCGTATCCACAGCCCCTAGCTTTAGTACTTTGTTTGCTGTCTCTGGACTTCGAGCATAGCCTACGACCTCAGTTCCCTCTAGCCCTGTTTGCTTCAAAGCTAAGCCTATTGAGCCACCAATTAGCCCCAGCCCGATGATGGCAATACGTTTCGCCATAGATTACTCTTGTTTTTCTAGTTCAAAAGCTTTGTGCAAAGCGCGGACAGCATCAGCCACCTTAGTCTCATTGATAATGCAGGTAATCCTTATCTCTGAGGTAGTGATAAGTTCAATATTGATACCGGCATCGTAGAGGGCTCTGAACATTCGAGCTGCATAACCAGGCGTATTTTGCATCCCCGTGCCGACAATGCTCACCTTGCCCAGCTTGGAATCGCTGACACACCCTTTAGCCCTGATTGACTTGGCAATCGGCTCCACTATCTGTATAGCCTCACTCAGGTCACTGCGGGCAACGGTAAAGGTCAAATCAGTGATTCCCTCGATGCTGGCGTTTTGGACAATGGTATCCACACTTACGCCTGCCTCAGCCAGGGGCTCAAAGAGAGCAGTGGCTATACCAGGTCGATCGGGAACAGCAAGGACGGTGATCTTGGCTACATTGAGGTCATGAGCAATACCTCGAACCTTATTTCGCACTTCCATAGGAATCCCTCCACGAATAACTGTCCCAGGGCTATTGGTAAAGCTGGAAGCCACCAATATGGGTATATTATACAATTTTCCTATCTCTATAGCTCGGGGATGCATTACCTTAGCCCCGTAGCTGGCTAACTCCATCATCTCCTCGTAATCAATTTCCTTTAGTTTACGTGCCTGGGGAACCAGGCGGGGATCAGCGGTATAAACACCTTCAACATCGGTATAAACGTGGCATATCTCTGCTCCCAAGCTTGCTGCCAGCGCTACTGCCGTAGTATCAGAGCCGCCGCGACCTAAGGTAGTGATATCCATCTCCTCGGTTATTCCTTGAAACCCAGCCACAATAACGATATTACCCTTTCCTAATTCCTTGAGGATACGCTGTGGGGTAACAGCACGGATACGAGCCTGGCTGTAAATAGCGTCTGTCTGAATTCCTGCCTGGCCACCGCTGAGACTAATCGCTTTATAGCCCAGGGATTTCACCGCCATAGCCAGAAGGGTGCTGGAGACAATCTCACCGGTGGAGAGCAGAACGTCTAGCTCCCTTTCATCAGGCTGAGGGGTAATCTGGTAGGCAAGGCTGATCAGCTCATCAGTGGTATCCCCCATGGCTGAGATTACCACCACAATTTGATCACCTTTTTGCTTGGCAGCGACCACCCTCCGGGCAATGCCTTGGATTTTCTCAGCGTCGGCAGCTGAACTACCACCATACTTTTGCACAATGAGAGCCATTTCCCCTATTTTACCACTTTTAGTGTTCGATGAGTCGTTCCATCAGTTGGTAGCCATCGCTTAGTTGCAAGTTACTTCTGGCAGCATCTCGCTCGCTGAAGACATCAGCCTTGTCTCTCCTAATACCCTGACCACACCAGGCAAAAGGTACCGGGTCAGCGGTATGGGTGCGCAACTGGATAGGGGTTAGGTGATCTGGTAAGACCATTATCCGAAAGGCTGGCTGTTGGCAGAGCTTCTTCTTAATAGGACCAACAATGAGGCGGTCGAAATTCTCGATAGCCTTGATCTTTTGACCTAGGTCAGCGTTATGGCTAGCTTCATCCGGGGCTTCCACATGAACAAAGACGAAGTCTTCTTTCTCCAGACACCTGAGGGCATAATCTGCTTTGGCTTCATAGTTGGTATCATAGTAGCCTGTCGCTCCTGGCACCTCAATAGGCTCGAGTCCAATCAGCTTGGCTATTCCCTTGACTAGGTCTACTGCTGAGATAACCCCACCACCGATTCCGAATCGCTCTCTAAATGGGGGCATTCGGGGAGCGAGCCCCTGTCCCCAAAGCCAGATCATGTTAGCTGGATTTTGCCCTTTATTAATGCGAGCCTTATTGATGTCATGGCTACGGAGCAGCTCGTAAGAGTGTTCCATAAGATTGGTCAGTTGCCGAGCCCCCTTTCCTCGGGGCAAGTTCTTCTTAATTGGCTGGCCAATTACATCATGAGGTGGAGTGCAATTAAGCTGAATAAGGTTGGCATTCTTAATCACACAAATATGGCGGTAACTTACCCCGGGATAGAACTTAATGGAATCTGTGCCAAGCTTTTGGTCTAAAAATCTGATCAACTCTTTTGCTTCCCTATTGCTAATGTGTCCACCACTGTAATCGGCAATACATCCCTTGTCAGCGGTAATCAGATTGCAGCGGAAGGCTACCTCTTCCAGTCCTAGCTCAATCCCTAACCTGGCTGCCTCCAGTGGTGCACGCCCGGTATAATAATGTCTGGGGTTATAACCAAGAATAGAAAGAATGGCTACATCTGAGGCTGGAGCAAAGCCGGGGGGGATCATCCTCGCCAAGCCTAGCTGACCCTGCCTGGCGATCTCATCCATATTTGGGGTCTCGGCTATCTCTAAGGGAGTGCGACCATCCAGCTCCTTGAGGGGATAATCTGCCATCCCATCCCCTATGAGTACAGCGTATTTCATCTCAGGACTTCTCTCAAAGTGGTACCACGTTTAACAATTGTAAGGGACGAACTCCGTCCTTGCAATAGGGTGGACAGCTTGCAATTACCCACTTCGCGCAAAAACAATTATCCGTCGTGACGGGAGTCACGACGCTACTTTGATAGTCGTAGCGTCGCCTCTCTTAAGGCGACGAGTAAAACCCATCGCTGCAACTTCTACCATATATGCCGGTCCTCCCTCCCGCCAGGGGAGGGAGGACGTGTATTTCCCTCTCCCTTGATGGGAGAGGATCAGAGTGAGGGTGTCGATTCTTTCCGCATTTTCGTAGCAATGACGGGAAGGTGCTAGAATGACGGGCAGGATTGCTAGACAATCCCGTCTCTTTATGCTTGCCCACTACTTATAGGAGGCATATAATACTCTTGGCGGGGTGTAGCGCAGTCTGGTTAGCGCGCAGCGTTCGGGACGCTGAGGTCGGAGGTTCAAATCCTCTCACCCCGATA
>CAYWDP010000024.1:13119-20211 GCA_964457045.1 uncultured Dehalococcoidia bacterium | reverse complement strand
AAGATAACTGAGGCAGCGCTGGCGGAGATGGCTTCCTTGAATACTTCACGAGGGTGGACAATACTGGAGTCAAGGCTACCTATAGAGATGGAGGCTACTCCTATTAGCTGATTTCTGGTATCCAAAAGAAGCGTTAGGAAGTGCTCCCTCTTCTTACCTTTCAGCTTGCTTCTTACCTGGCCGAGCACATCCTCAGGACTCTTGATAACTACCTTACCTCTTTCAGGATAACCTTCTAGCCTTTTGCTTAATTCAAAGGCAGCTTTTAGCTGAGTTGCCTTGGCAATACCTATTCCTTTTATCTTAGATAGCTCCTCTACCGAGCTGTTGGCAATGCCTTGCAAATTACCAAATTGGCTCAGTAATCTCTGGGCGGTGAGCATCACTGATTCGCCCCTAATCCCACGACCCAGAATGAGGGCCAGGATCTCTTGGGCAGAGAGGGCTTCAGCCCCTAGCTTAAGAAGCCTCTCTCTGGGACGTTCTGGAGGTGGCAGATCGTGAATGGTGAAGGATTTTTTCACTTTCCCTTTTCTAGCTGTGATCTCAGGTAAGCTTCCATGAACTCGTCCAGCTCACCATCCAAAACTGACTCGGCATCACTAACTTCATAGCCCGTACGGTGGTCCTTTACCATTCGATAGGGATGGAGGACGTAGCTCCGGATCTGGTTGCCCCAAGCGGCAGTCACGTGCTCACCTTTGAGCTTCGTCCTTTCCTCGGCTTCCCTGGCTCGCTCTTGCTCCAGAAGCCGTGTCTGAAGGACTCTCAGGGCTATCTCCTTATTCTGATGCTGAGAGCGCTGACTCTGACAAGAAGCCACTAGTCCAGTAGGAAGATGGGTCAGGCGGACTGCCGTGCTTGTTTTTTGCATATGTTGTCCACCCGGTCCGCTAGATCTGAAAGTCTCTACCTTTAGCTCATCAGGGTTTATCCTTACCTCCATAGCTTGTTCCACCTCAGGCAAGACCTCTACCAGGGCAAAGGAGGTATGCCGGGCATGGTCAGCATCAAAAGGGGAAAGGCGAACAAGGCGATGTACCCCATGCTCTGACCTGAGATAACCATAGGCGTAACCCCCTTTAACTTCAAGCATGGCGCTCTTTAACCCTGCCTCCTCCCCCGGGGATAGGTCTAATAAATCGGCACGATAGCTTCGTCTTTCCGCCCACCTGAGATACATTCTTAATAGTATCTCTGCCCAGTCCTGGGACTCAGTGCCCCCAGCACCGGCATGGATAGCCAGGAGGGCATCTCTCTTATCATATTCACCACTAAGAAGGAGGTGAAAATCAAGCCTCTCCAGGTGAGAAGAGATTTGATTGACCTCAGAGCTGATTTCCTGCTCTAAAGAGACATCCCCCTCCTGAAGAGAAAGGTTGATCAGCTCAGTTAGCTCATCGACTTTCCGTTCTAGTTCACGCCAGCTTTGTGTTTCCTCCCTGAGGGCGCTAAGCTGACGCATGGCCTCATTGGCCCTGGTGGGATCCTGCCAGAAATCAGGCTGACTAGACTCTCTCTCCAGCGCAGCGATTTCCTTTTCCTTCCCTGGGATGTCAAAGATGCACCATCATGGCAGAAATTCGACGGTGCAAGTCTTCCAGCCTTTCCTTCTCACTTTGCATTTCTAGTCCTTCATTTCCAAATTTAAGGGAAGAGCCTGCCTTGCTGTGCCGCTGCCTCCTTACTTGGCAGACGTCCAGAGGCAGCCAGATGAGCCAGGCGAGTCGGCTCAGGAATCCGATAGCCTTGGCAGCATTTCATTGCCCAGGATATCGCTGATTCCAGGTCTACCTTATGCCCAATGGAGATATAAACTGGCTGTGCTCCCAACTTGGTGCGCAGGGCAGCACCAATGACCTCGCCATCATCTCTTACCTCCGCAAAGCTGCCAGGCGCTGCCCCTACCGGTTCATGCCTTCCACAGAGGATAGACTTAGCACAGCCAATGGTAGGTACATTCAGCAGAAGACCGAGATGAGAGGCAAGACCCAATCGCCTCGGGTGAGCAATACCTTGCCCATCTACCAGAACGAGGTCTGGAGTGGTGGCCAGTTCTTGACAGACAGCCAGAATCAAAGGCGATTCGCGGAAGGACAAAAGCCCAGGCACATAGGGAAAGCTAACCCTTTGCTCTGTTACCCTCGTTTCCTCCACCATCATCTGGGGGTAGCTAAGGACTACTACCGCCCCGGTAGCCATTCCCTGGGCATTAGGTGCAGAGATATCCACTCCAGCGATAAGTTTCGGCGAACTGACCTCGTTCCTTTTGGATACTAAGGTTGCCAGTCTACGCTGGATAGCTTGAGCCTGGTCTGGAGTCACCTGCCATGAATGTAGCTGCTGCACCTGCATAGCTTGATTATAGTCGCCCCCCAATATTCTGGCAACCTAAAAGTAACCATCCTAACCAGTAATTGCCGCCTTTTTTATAGGCGGGTGCTCTGCCACCTGCCCCTTTTGATAGGGGAACAGGGCCCCCATCGTATACAGGGTGGGTGTCAGGTGCAGCGCCTGATACCCACGAGGTATCTTCGGGAATTAAACTCTGCCTTTTTTCCATTGAGTTTATGTCAATCCCCAATAGGGCTAAAAGAGAAATCGTGAGCCCTAGTGCGAAAAAACCATGAGAGAGAGAGGTGGTAGAAGCAATATTTGGTGGTAGAAGGGGACTAAAGGGCTTGACAAAGGGGAATTTGTGGGGTAAAGTGGGGCAAAGTGGTGGCTTTTTCCAAAGTCATCAGGAAACAGATTTATTGAATAACTCAGGGGGTGGGCACAATGGAAAAAGAAGGAAACGCGGTGACCCAATTTGTAAACGAGTATGCCAATACAGGACTGAAACTTGAATTATTATTCTTTTGGAACAAGTATCCCTATGCCAAGTTTACCTCAGGAATTATAGCTCGTGCCTTGGCTTGCAATAGAAGGGTGGATATAGAGGAGGCTCTAGAATCCTTCGTCAAGGCTAGGCTAATCGAGAAGCATACCCGGCAAGGGCTACCCTTCTACTGCCTTACCGCCGACCCTGAGAAGCGACAGTGGGTTCTCAGCCTCTCAGCATATAGGGCTAACTTCAGGTCACTCTGTGTAAGAGGATAAATGCGTGGTAGAGATGGCATTGAGTAAGGTCGTGGGAGAGGCAGCATGAGACAGCGTCTGAAGGCTATAGCAAACTTAAAGCGTATTACCGATAAAGGTGAAGCCAAGCTACAAAATTGGGATGAAAAAGAGTTTGGTCTGCCTACTGCAGCACGCACTAAGCATGCTATACTCACAATTTTGTCTCGTGCTGACAAACCGCTGGGCTTTTGGGAAATCACCGAACAAATAAAACACTTTCAAGGTGTACCTCCTTGGTCGACAGATATAAAAGTCGATTTAGAGGATCTGGTTAGAAGTGGTTATATCGAGGTATTGGAAGGTGAAACTCCAAAGGAATTTCAGAAGCTATTGGTTTTGGGGGTAGGAGTAATTTGACAAGAGGAGAGGAAACACAGTTGAGAAACTTCCAGCCCCTCCTAGTATAGAGGTTAGGGCAGTGATGCCTTCAGGGATGCAGCTGGCTGACTTAGCAATGATTATCAAAGATAATTCAATACAAGAGCAAAAATAAGTCAAAATTTAAACAGCATCAAAACAAGAAGGAGGTTTACAATGCAAGGTTATAGAGCAGGTGACAGGGTTAAGGTGAAGGAGCCATCCGTTTCTCCGTTCCATGGCTGCATCGGGACAGTGGTTCGCACTGAGGTCCATGGGCTGGCTATTAAATATGAAGTCTCCTTCGATAATAATCCTCACACCGCTCGACCTTCTGCCGGCAAGTTCTTCGAATTTCAGTTAGAACCAATAGACAGGTAGGCTATCAGGAAACTCATTCTGCCATTTTGAAGTGAAAAAGATGTTCATGGGTGAATACGAATATAAAATTGACCAGAAGGGCAGGGTGCCCTTCCCACCTAAGTTCAGGGAGGAGCTTAGGCAAGGGATGGTAATGAGCCAGGGTTTGGAGAGATGTATCAACGTTTACCCTTTGTCAGAATGGCAGAAGATGTCAGAAAAGCTGGCCACTCTATTACCCCCCACCCGTAGTAAGGCCAGGAGAATGAGCCGATTCACCTTTGCCACTGCCTTCTCTGTAGAACTCGATGCACAAGGGAGGGTGGCCCTACCTCTACCCCTGCGCCAATATGCCGAAATTGGAGAGTTAGTCATCATTGCCGGGTTAAATAATTATATGGAGATTTGGAGTAAGGAAAACTGGGAAGCTGAAACTGACCTGATGAAGAACCAAGCCTGGCAGATCAGCGAAGGCATAGAGGAGCGTTACTGAACCAATCAATAACACTTCATACCCCTGTTCTTCTCCAGGAGACTATTGAACTTCTAAATATTCAGCCCGGAGGGAGGTACATTGATTGCACTCTGGGGACAGCAGGGCATGCTATGGCTATTCTGGAGAGAAGCTCACCGAGAGGGCAGCTGCTTGGCATAGAGATCGATCCTAAGTCTATTGAGATAGCAAAGGAAAGGCTCAAACCTTTTGGTAGAACCGTGTTTCTAGCTAATGAGAACTTCAGATACTTAGAGGATATCTGCCAAAGATATGATTTCCACCCGGTGGATGGCATCCTCTTTGATTTAGGGATGTCCTCATTTCAGTTGGAGGACCCGCGTCGAGGGTTTAGCTTCAAGTTTGATGCCCCTTTAGATATGCGCTTCAACCCAGCACAACCAATCACTGCAGCCAATATTGTCAACAACTCTTCAGAGACTGAGCTTGCTTCTCTTCTTAGGAAATACGGTGAGGAGCGCCGAAGTCGCCTTATAGCCAGAAAGGTGATAAGCAATCGCCCTGTTAGCACAACCCTTCAGCTGGCTAACATAGTAAAGCAAGCTTTAGGAGTGGGTGGTAAGATCCACCCGGCTACAAGAACCTTTCAAGCACTGCGTATCGCTGTTAATCAAGAGCTCACAAACCTGGAGAAAGCCTTAAAACAAACAATCAATCTTCTTGGTTTCGGAGGCAGATTAGTAGTAATCAGCTACCATTCTTTAGAGGACCGCTTGGTTAAGGAATTCATGCACCGGGAATCAAAGGGCTGCCTTTGTCCTCCAGATATACCAGTTTGCACCTGTGGGCATGTTCCCACTCTGAAGCTTATCAGCCGAAAGGCTATTACACCTTCACCAGAGGAAAGGGAGGCTAATCCACGCAGTCACAGTGCTAAATTGAGGGCAGCAGAGCGCCTGTAGCTAGAGCAAACGGAGGTAAAGTAAGATGCTCTGGTTCTGGATATCCGTTAGTCTGGCCAGCCTGGTGGTTGGTATAGGGCTTTGGCGAGTAGGTTCGACTATAAGTGCAATTCGTCATGCACGTAGAATAGAGAAGGACTTAGATGGGTTAAGAACACTGCTTGTTGCGTTATCTCTAAATCAATTATCGACTAAAACCAAGCCTGAAGGAGAACCTGAATTAATGTTTGACGAATTATTTGCAGATTTTATTCTGAGGCACTTCTATAGAACTAGGCCAGCTGAACAAAAGTGGCAGCAACTGCGGGAGCCTACGCTCGCCTTAGTAAGCAACCGTGGCCCTGAGACAATATCTGCCATTTTTGCAAAGCTCAGTGAACCCAAGACTCAGCTTCTGAAGGACAGCGCGACGCTAAATTTGACTGTGGGGGCAGGGCTCTTTGTAATCGGTGTTTTCCTAATGACTTTGCTTGGACTCTTTGCCGGCTAGGCTACGTCAGAATTGGCTTATTTCCTTTCATCACCCCCTTTCGAGGAGGGAGGTTGGAGGTTACACCCCCAATCTCCCTTCCTCCTTTTTTAACCCACTGCAAAGCAACCTCAGCTATGAAAAACGACTCCCTTGTAATAGACTCTTTGAACGGGGCTGCCTTGGTTTAACTCCACCTTTTTAAGCTCGCAAGTAGCCCTTCCACCCCATATGACCCGTTAGGTTCACCAAATCGACCCCATTTATCCTTACGGAATGCATAGTATAGGTAATATGATTTGGTCAGGGGAATCACTCACGGTCGAGTGGGAAGTGAGAAATCAACCAATTTTCGCCGAAATAGCGAACGCAATCAAACGACAAGGCATAAAGAAGTTAGAGGAACCAGTTTTTTACACAAAAGCTGAAATACTAGCGCAGCGGATTCGGAGAGGAAACCTGACATAGTATTAAGAGGAGGAATGAATGCCCTTCAGATGTTTTTCCTGTGCACTAAGCTTTGACACGGTGGGAAAGTTTGTAGAGCATAAGTTCGCAGAGCACAAGCCTGTCCACCAAGAGCAACCAGAGAGGGATATGATCCTGAGATACGAGAAACCCGTACCTGATGGTTCCTCAAAGGCGAACTGCGAGGGTGATATCCTTTGCCCCAAATGAAGGTTGCAATAAAAAAGGGAGATGCGGTACTTGCTGCCAGTAAGCCGCACATCAATTTTGTCGATAGCGGAGCCAAGACGTGACTGACACAAGTCCGGAGGGATCCTTATGGCGTCTATGATGAACAGGATAGTGAAAGGAGCAAAAAGCATACTAGCCCACCTGGCCAGGGGAGAGTCAGGGCGGGGCAGCCTGGAGGCGGTATTGATTCTGCTTATCCTGGGTGCCCTCATCATCACCCCTATCCTCGCCTTTATGGGCAGCGGTCTCAAAGCTGGCCAGACCTATGAAAGCAGGACTGCGGAGCTTTATGCTGCTGATGCCGGGTGGACCTCTGCCCTAAGGCACGCCAAGGAAGGAGAGGTGCCGGTGGGTGGGCTGGAGGAAGAATTCACGCTGAATGATAGGACTGTCCAGGTTACCATAGAGGTTGCTGCTGAAGAAGAGGGAAACGTGATAGCCTACAAGATTACCTCCACCGCCACCAGCGATACTGGCTCCAGTACCACCGTTGAATCTTACCTCAACCTGTTTCCTTTTGACGGCCTCCTGGACAACGCCATTACCAGCGCAGCTAATGTGACCATCCGCCCCGGCAGTGAAGTCTACGGCGATGTC
Source organism: uncultured Dehalococcoidia bacterium (assembly GCA_964457045.1). Lineage (GTDB taxonomy): Bacteria > Chloroflexota > Dehalococcoidia > UBA2247 > RBG-13-53-26 > CAYWDP01. The sequence goes on along the minus strand of CAYWDP010000024.1, from coordinate 13,190 downwards.
CAGTATGGCGGAACTCTAGATAATGACGGCAACATTTATGGTGAGGAAATACCCAATCTAGACGATATAAC
>CAYWDP010000024.1:0-13019 GCA_964457045.1 uncultured Dehalococcoidia bacterium | reverse complement strand
TAGATAATGACGGCAACATTTATGGTGAGGAAATACCCAATCTAGACGATATAACATGGCCCCCAGCCAGCGTATTCGTTGAGTTCTACCGGTCTTGCCTGGAGAATGAGGGCGTAGACCCTGACGACCCTGCGCAGCATTTCCCCTACGATACCATAGACCTGAAGTATTGGGGTGACACTCTGGGACCACTGTTCAGAAACGGGGACTTAGTCATCAAGAATACTGATTCTGTGCCACAATCGGTAAACATTACTGGTACTATCTATGTCACCGGTAACCTGGTGGTGCAACAAACCTGCCAAATAAATCTCGACCAACAGGTCGGTGAGCAGACTGTCTCTCACAACATCTTCGCCGAAGGCACAATTTCCATCAACCCTGGATCCGAACTCGACGGGTCAGGATGCATTGTTGCCGTGGGAGACGTTAATTTTCAACCGAATCTTCCCACTGCGGCGGATGATTTCATCTTCGTCATGTCTATCGAAGGTACGGTCAAATTTCAACCTGGCAATGATTTTTACGGCTCTGTGGCTGGAACGGTTGATGTTTTTATGCAACCGGACGTGGATCTCGTGTGGTGGGACGGTAGCGATGGCTTGAACTTCCCCGGTGGAGGCGGGGTGGTAGCCCTGACCTATACCATATATAACCACTAAGGGCCTAGAGCAGAAGGACTCACGCCCGGGAAAAGCACGGAGAGGACTGGGTAAAGCCTTCTGAGGGTGACCGGGGTGTTCAGAAGATATCGACCGGTTCAGCACAGACTTCAAGCGTGCCAGGCTCAAGCAGAAAGGCTGTAAATGAAGGTCAATCGAGAAGACGAAATAAGAGGATTGCTACAATCCGCATGTAAGCCAGCGGTTGCCTCACCTGAATTCAGGGAGTGGCTCTTGAGGCGTTTGACACAGCGGGGCAGCCGCCAGGCTACGCCACCACCTATCCCATCATGGCACAAGCCATATGAGAGCTACAGTTTGCGGTAGTCGTTTTTCCCTCCGTTGTCCAACGTTGCAGATTTCATAGATAATTCTAGCACAACTCCATAATACTCCTAATAAAGTATTTGTGGAATTCCAGAAGTCCCCAGTTTCATAGCCATGCAAGAATCTCATTTGTCATAGTCTCCTGCAGCCGGAGAGTTTACTCCTGCCAAAACGCTTGAGACGCTAAATAAAGCGGCCTCTTAGGCGTGGGATCGATGGGAGAAAAACGCTCTTCTCTTCCCCTTTAGCCGGGCGACTACCTGATTCAGGGGAAAACGGGGGAGATGCTGCCAGCAATAGTTGAAGCGGCCAGCCTCATGCGATGATGCTGACTCTCGAGGTACGAAAGGCACATCTTACATTTTAAGGTTGTCTCGGGGCTTTCGGCGGAAAGTAGTGAATCGCAGGTTCTGTGGCCAATTCCGGTTTAAGAACGTAGGATGTTCTTTGTGCCAACAGATGTGAGATGTGGCTGTTCGGATCTCCCAGATCCCCAAAGAACATGGCTCCGTACCCGCAGCAGAGGACGCAAAAGGGTTCAAATCCTTGATCTATTCGCTCAAAGCAGAGATGACACTTGCGCGCCAAGGCTCGATCGGGATCGTAGATCACAACCTGGTAAGGACAGGCTGGCAAACACTCTTGACAACCATTGCATCGTTTCTCGTCTATCAGCACTATTCCGTCAGGGCGCTTTAGGATCGCCTCGGTAGGGCAGGCATCGCGGCATGGCGGTTGATCGCAGTGCATGCAGGCTACCGGGAGGAAGTGCATGTTCAGATCGGGGTATGTGCCTCCCGGGGTATCTTGCTTTGCGCCACCAATGGTCTCGACTCTAATCCCTGTGCCTGAATCCATGTTGTTCTCTACCTTGCAAGCTACGGTGCACGCTCGGCAGCCAGTGCATCTCTCCAGATCGACAATCAGGCCGTACCTCTTCTTCATCTATCTAGGCCTCCTTGATCTTCTTGACCTCCACACGCACATCGTAGAGGGATGCATTTGGTTCGTAGATAGCCTGCTGGACCGGGTTGATGGTGTCGTGGGTCAGCGCTTGGTGAGTGCCCGCGAAGTAGTCGCCGGGGGACCATCCCTGGCAGATGTTGACAACTCCCGGCCGGACCCCCTGGTGCACCTTAGCTCTCAGTCTGACCTCTCCTCTATCGTTGTAAACCCGAACCAAGTCTCCGTCCATGATAGACCTGGGTTTAGCGTCAGCAGGGTTCATTTCCAAGGCTGGCTCATGGTCCATCTCACGAAGCCAAGCGACATTGGCAAACATGGAATGGGTGCGGTACTTGGTATGCGTGGTCAAAAGTGACAGGGGGTATTTCTGGGCCAGCGGTGTGCTGGGCCCCTCCAATGGCTCCAGGTATACGGGCAATTCCTGCCCGAAACCTTTAAGCTTCTCTGTATAGAATTCTAGCCTTCCAGAAGGCGTTGCAAAGTGGGGCAGACTCTGCGTTGCGGGGAGCATGGGTTTTTCCTTCAGCTTCTCCAGGGTTACTCCGTCCATTGATGGGTGACCCGACGCCAGCAGTATTTTGATAAGTTCCTCCGGACTCTCCTTCAGGAAGCCTTCCATGCTCATTTTCTCCGCTAGAGAGGCGATGATCTGGATATCTGACCTCGATTCATACAGCGGTTCTATCACCTTTTGTTGTAGCTGGAGATAGTTGTGTGAACCATTGCCAACCGGTGAGATGAGGTCGGTACATTCAAAGAAACTGCATACGGGCAGGATCACATCAGCATACTGTGCACTGGTGGTCATGAACATATCGGCGACAACTATGAAATCCAAGCGAGGGATTAGCTCGTTGATCATCTTGTTAAAGTTGGGATCTTGATTTATCGGATTGTGTCTGGCGATCCATAGTGCCCTTACTGGGTAGGGCTTGTCTATCCGTATCGCCTCATACGTCTGCATCAGTGGCAGAAGATTGGGTATGCCGCGGGTCAGAAATGCGACATGATTAAGCTCAAAGGTGGCATGCCCCTCGAAGCTGATGTTGCCGGTGATGGCTGCCAGCGTGTTGATGGCATGAAAGGTAATATCACCGTGGAAGGTTCTCTGGCAACCCATACCTCTGTAGGAAGCGGCCGGTCTTGTGTTAGCGTAGGCAACAGCCAACCGAGCGATTACATCTGCCGGTACGCCAGTTATCTCAGACGCCCTGTCAGGTGGGTACTGGGCAACTAACTCCCTTAGTAATTGAAATGCTGGCTTGCAGTCAACAACGCCCGCTCTGTACGATCCCGCCAGAGCCGGAGAGACATTCGGCACGTGGTAGCATTTGGGCATGTCAGATCGGGTGTCCCAGACGACGTATTTCTCAGAGCCTCCAGATACGAAGTCCTTCTCCCTAACGAACATACCGTTGTCGCTGCGCACCAGAAAAGGTCCTACTGTGTGATCGCAGATGAAGGATATGTCATGAAGGCCTCGATCCAGAACAACGTTCATCATCGCTAGCGCCAGAGCGGTATCAGTTCCTGGCTTTATAGGTATGTACACGTCAGCCTTGGATGCGGTGGTGCTAAACCTGGGGTCAATGACCACCAGCTTGGCCCCGTTCTCCTTGGCATCTCTGATGTTGCGCCACTTGAAAAAGTCTGTATCAGCAGGATTGTTTCCCCACACTACGCACAGGGCAGGCTTATCGAAACGAGTGGTGTAGTCTTCTCCGTACCACCAGGGCGAGCCATAGCAAACCCGGTCAGCACAGGGGCCTGCTGAATCTCCGCAACCTGCAGGCAAGACGAAGGTCCCCTGACAGGCGCCAATGAATTCTAGGAGCGCATCTACCGTTAGGATACCCATCAAGTCCATCACCCAGGCCAGGGAGCTAGGTCCGTACGTGGAGCTGATCTCCCTGAACCTAGTCGCAATAGTGTCCAGTGCCTCGTCCCAAGACACTCGCTGCCACCCGCCCTCACCCCTATTGCCTTGGCGTTTCATGGGATACTTCAGCCGCTCCGGGTGATACACTAGCTTCGGATAGGCGAGGCCGCGTGCGCATATGTGGCCAGTGCCCGGAAAGTCGCCAGGCTCAACCCTGACCAAAACATCGCCTTTGACATGGGCCAGGAGTCCACAGGCAGGACCGCAGGCAAAGGGGCTTGCTGTGCGCACAACCTTCCCGCCAGGTTCTGTCTTTATGGGTTTTTCAGCCAACGTTGGGCTCCCCCTAACTACGTTTGAGTACTTGGGTCACGAAGACGTCTGCTAGCAAAAAAATACCAGATGCCCAATGGTCTGTCAATCTCTTGAACAGTGAGGTGGCTAGCGACGAAGAAGGGTACGTAGTATAGGAACAGCATGGCCCCGTATAGAAGCCAGATAACCCCCTCGACTCTCCTCATGGGGCGCGGATTGAACTTGGGAATCTTGGGCAATCCCCAATTGGCATGACACCTTAACAGAAAGCCCTCCTCGGCATAGTGGGGGCAGTGACGACACAACACCAGGGCCTTGACATACCCGAAGAACAGCACAGCAAGGGCAGCCCATACCCCTAGTCCAATCCAGTACTTGCCAATTACCATCCCAGCCAGAAACGGGATAGCCCAGCCGACGAACAGGACAGCGAAGTCAGCGAGGTCGCCCCTTGTATGAATGCAGAGTAGCTTGCCACGGATTTCACAACCTTCACAAGTCTGCCGCCAGCAAGCTACCGCAGTTACCTTGGGCAATCTGTCGGTCCTCATCACTACTGTTCATCAAGTCCTTAGCTAATCTCCTAACTGAATCTTTCTCAAGATCTCTGATATCAACGCCTTCTATAGACTGTCCCCAGCGCTCTCTCTGCGCCGCCAATTATAAGTCTCCACCTACTGGCGGTCAAACGTCCGTTAACACGAGAAACAGCACTGGTCTGAACGTTTTGCTATTGTTGATCAAACTCAGTTTTGTTTAAACAACGAATGGCGCAGGAAGACATCCAGGTCTATAGCCCAGTTGCCTGAACGGATGCTATTGATTATGATTCAATCAACGAATAGAGGAACTACCATGCCCACCGAATTGCAAAAGGCATCGCGCAGAATCAATACGTTCAACGAGAAACCCCTTCATGCTGCGTTAAAAGAGTGGTATAGGCAACCAGACGACCAGTTTGAGGTAGCTGTTGACGGGTTCCTTGTCGACATCGTCCGGGGCAGTCTACTGATAGAGATTCAAACACGCAACTTTGCAGCCATCAAGCAGAAATTGGCCAAGCTTACGGTCCACCATCCCGTGAGGTTAGTGTATCCGATAGCGCGAGAGAAATGGATAATCAGGCTAGCAGATGATGGACAGCATGAGCTGGGTCGCCGCAAATCGCCCAAACGCGGCACTTTCGAGGATGTTTTTAAAGAACTGGTGAGCTTTCCGAAACTGCTCTGCAACCCCAACTTCACCATTGAAGTGTTGCTCATCCACGAGGAGGAAGTCCGCCGATACGACGGTACCCACGGCTGGCGTAGAAAGCGATGGCTCACCCACGAACGGCGACTCCTTGGCGTGCTGGAGCGACGGGTTTTCGAAACGCCCAAAGACATAGGCACGCTGATTCCTTCTGAATTGGCTGAGCCGTTTAATACATCGAACCTTGCCAGAGTCATTGATAGATCCCTTCTTCTGGCACAGCAAATGGCCTATTGTCTGCGCGAGATGGGGGCTGTCGTGCCCGTCGGAAAGCGCGGCAACGCTATCTTATACAGCCGGGCTGTGGTTTGAACTAATCACTGAGAGGACCGGAAGGGAGGAGACATTGGAGAACGGGTCAGACCTAGAGAAACGGATCCAAATTCTGGCTCACTGGATGTCCGAGGCGAGGCACCTCGTTGTTTTCACCGGAGCTGGAATAAGCACTGAATCTGGATTGCCTGACTTCAGGGGACCGAATGGCCTCTGGACTAGAAGAGACAAAGGACTACCCCCGCCAAAAGCAGTCGACTGGTCAAAGATTGAACCAAACGAGAATCACTTTGCCATAGTCGAGCTTCAGAATATGGGTAAATTAGGCTTCCTCATTTCCCAAAATGTCGACAATCTCCACCTTAAGTCAGGCATTCACCCGGATCTACTAGCAGAGCTTCATGGCAATGTATTCAAGCTGAAATGTGTTCGTTGTGGAACAAAATGGGACAACTTCCCCGACATGAAAAGCTGTCCCAATTGCCAGGGCAGACTGGTTTCCAGTGTGGTCAATTTTGGTGATCCTATGCCCGCAAAAGAAGTGATAGACTCCGAAGGGCATAGCCAACGTTGCGACCTCTTTATTGTGGTTGGCTCCAGCCTAGTAGTCTATCCAGCAGCCGATATGCCAAAGATAGCTTTGCAGTCCGGAGCTAAACTGGTCATCATCAATCAGAGTGAAACTCCCTTTGACCAAATCTGCCACCTGCGATTTAAGGAGAGCATCGGAGAGGTATTACCAGCAGCAGTAGCAGAGCTGAAAAAACTGCTGAGGAAAGGCACATAGAAAACGAGACCAGCTATCTTCAGGAAGATGCTGAATCTACAGTTTGATCCTTTGAAAAGGGTGGAGCAGGTTGAGCGCCTAGTCACCGGGCAAAGTAGTCCCAGCCGCCGGTTTGAGCCCTAGCTGCAAGTCTATTTTTCGATTTTAAGCTCCCACTGGCAGGCAATTTCGTTTGGGCTTTTCCGAGGAGGCAGCTTTAGAGGGGTCATTTTCATGCCAGGATGAAGGGTGTGACACTGTGCTTCCACAGCCGCCACCTCCACCCTGTGACACAGGGTCTCTATCATCTCCGGTGCATTTCTCTCAAACCTTTCCAATGTGGCGCAGTAGGTTACAGTACCTATGACATGATTGTTGTCTTTGATATCATACTCAATTCTGTAGATGTCCGGTGTAACGTTGTCTGGACTTATCTGCCAAACCTTAAGGGCCTGAACAACGTCCTTTACAGGTAGCTGGATATTCGCTAACTTGGCGATCCTTGGAATCACGTAGTTGGCTATTCTTCGCCAAACCACCAGCTCGCAATCCATAGCTTCTTTCTCGCCGACCCTCTGTGTGACCGCTCCATTCCAAAATCCATCCATTGCCAGATAGGCCCTTGCGTATTCCCTTGTCAAATTCGCCAGGAAATCCGCAGAGAAATCCTCAAGTTTTCGATTGGGATCATACTCACCGCTGTTATCTTGCAATCCTTTCATTCTGAACTCTCCCTTCTATGTCTTGTTTCATACAATGTGCATCATCGTCGTCCGCACGATGCTTGAGGATAGAACCCCGCAGGAAGAATTTGAAGCTACAGAGATTATGTCAAGCAGGTGCGCTACCATCTGCTATCAGGGGTGTGGTAGTTCAAGTGAAATCAATGACTGAATCCCACAGGCCACGCATAAGAAACCCTGGCAAACCGCGTGACCATTTCCAACATAGCAGCTTCGGGTTAATCTATCCGAGACACCTGGCCAGAGAAGGCGCCTGTGGAGGCAGCTCATCATCGAGCTGGGGCAAGAAGGATGTCTGTTTCTCCCAGGGGAGCATGCCCTGAAACCATATGAAGGGAACTGCTCGTTTCGTAAGCACTCGCATCTTCCTCAGTTGCTCCAGCGAGGAAATGCTGTGTTCACTGCGAGCTTCTATTATTCTTCTGGCTGACAAGGGCCCAATGCCAGGTACACGGAGAAGCTCATCATAGCTAGCTCTATTTACGTCTACTGGGAAAAGCCAAGGCTGTTTCTGAGCGATGGCAAGCTTGGGGTCTTTTGCCAGAGGAAGATTACCTCTCTCCCCAAGAGCTAGCTCTATTTCCTGGGAAGAAAAGCCATAGACCCTGAGGAGCCAATCTGCTTGGTAAAGCCGATGTTCCCGCTTCGGCGAAGTGGGACTAAGCCCTTCCAACGGTGAGCGTCTTACTGGCCGGAAGGCACTGAAATAGACCCTTCTTAATTCGATCTCATGATAAAGAGCGCTGGCTGTACGTAGAATGTCCTGGTCTGTCTCACCAGCTGCCCCAACCACAAACTGGGTTGTCTGCCCTGAGGGCACAAGTCTTTCATTACCTGCCATCAACTGCCTTACCCAGCGCATTCGTTCCACAATATCTCCATGGAGGTTCTTCTTGGAGCTCAGTTTGACCAGATGCTCCGCTGTTGGTGCCTCCACGTTGAGCGATACTCTATCGGCCAACTTGCAACCTTCCTCAATGCAATCAAAGGGGGCGCCAGGCAGAATCTTCAGGTGAATATATCCTTCAAATCCATATTGGTAACGCAGGATTTCCAAGACCTTTATCATAGCTTCCTGGGTTCGTGAGGGGCTTTCGGCAACAGCGGAAGAGAGAAACAAACCTTGCACCAGTCTTCTTGTGTAGAGTTGTATGAACAACCTGGCTAGCTCATCGGGCTCAAAGGAATAACGAGGGCCATCTCGCCCAATTTGATTGGCACAGTAGGCACAGTCATTAATGCAGGCATTGGTCAGCAGGACTTTAAAGAGTGGTACCGATCCCCCACCGGGCACGGCTGCCTGGTGTATAAAGCGCCATGGAGAGCCAATACCATGACTGGCACTTGCTCCAGCACTGTAGCTACAAACATCGAACTGAGCGCCAGCAACCAGTGCTTCTAGCCTGCCCGCATCATCCATCTTCAACTCAGTACCAACCGAAGTGATACAACACCTGGACTATATCAAGAAGAAAGGCCAGTGTCAAAACAGCGCACTTAAACCTGAGCATGCTCAGCAAAGCGGTCTTCCTCCGAGACTATGTGGTGCCACACTTGCCTTGCTAGCCAGTGAAGTCTATCATAGTACCACCTAGCAGGCGTAGTCACATTTTGTCGGGGCATGAAACTGCGGTAGAATACAGGCGAGATTGACAGCTGGGTATATCTGGCTTCATCGCCATAGCACAATCAGAAGAAAATGTAGACACATACAGTAAACAAAGGCATAGGTAATGGAACTACTCATAAGGCTCTTGTTAGCCCTTTCCCTGCTCATTCTTCTGTTTCTCCTCTTCTACAAGGTGGTCTCCATCTCTTTTGTCAAGCTGGGCATCCCTCGATCCCTGGTCTTCTTGCTTTTCCTGTCCATCTTGGTCGGCAGCCTCATCAACATCCCGGTATGGAGCAGCCATGACCTAGAGCCCGGGGGCTTCTTCAGGTGGGGACATGTCTTTTTCTTTCAGCCGCCTGAGGTGACGACGACGGTAGTGGCGGTGAACGTGGGCGGTGCACTTATACCCATTCTCTTGAGCGTATACCTGCTGCCTAAGGCTCCCCTCCTGAGGACGGGTCTAGCACTGGCCATCGTGTCTTCAGTTGCCTATTTGCTATCCAGAGTGGAACCCGGGGTGGGAATAACCTTGCCTGCCTTTGTCCCACCACTTGTCTCGGCTGGGGTTGCATTGATCCTAGCGTGGAGGCGTGCAGCGCCAGTGGCGTACATCTCCGGCACTATGGGGATTCTCATTGGGGCAGATCTCCTTAACCTGAGAGAAGTAATTGACATGGGTGGTGGTTTCCTATCAATTGGGGGCGCAGGTGTCTTCGACGGTATTTTCCTGACAGGTATCATTGCGGCTTTCCTTTCGCCAGGCCAGCCATCCTGACTGCCGAATCCCACACGGCTCACCAGAGCACAATATGTAATAGCTAGAGAACCCTGACATAGGCGACCCAGATGATACCAAGTTAATCTGGTAAAGACTATTAGCAACTAATAGCCCTAAACCTCTTGAGAGAATTCCGCTATTTCCGCTCGTCAAGTAACTCGAAGAACTCCTCCAATTTATCCTTCAATTGATCCTCAGGAACATAGGTAGGATCGTAGAGGTCCATGTCAAGGATTAAGGTAGGAATCCCCGCTTCTTCCAGCAAAGCATCCTTCAAGATTCTAATGCAGGCGTCCGTCTGCCGGCAGCCAATGTGAGCAAAATAAACCGCGCCTTCAGCTTTATAATCTATAGCATCCCTGACCGCGTCATGAAGGATACCATCCTCCACTGGTCCATGCATGGGGCGACAGATAGGGCAATAGAAGCTCTTCCTGGCCAAGCTCTCCAAGGGCTTTGCCGGGTCAATGTCCCCTCCACCCCTGTAGGAGAAATAAGGCTCAGCCACACTAACCGCCCCGTGTTTCCTTTCCATCCAACCCAGTAATGTCCATGAATATGCCGGTGGGAGGAACAAGGTCAAGACGCGGTACCTCTCTTCAGGTATATGCCCTTCGCCCCTCTCTACTTTTTCCCTAATCTCGTCTCTCATTGCCTCGAAGTGAGTGACCGCCTCCGGGGTTCCGGCCATGTACAGTTCTGTCCCCATCATATGTATGAACCACAAGCCACGCCAGGGCGACGGCACTGCTTTCCTTAACTCACGAATTTCTCGATCCAGCTCCAATAATCGGCGCGAGTGCTCCATCACCTCCGCAAATCGATCCCGGTCCATTTTCCGTCCGGTCAGCTCCTCCAGGAAATAAATCAGCTCCTCCAGCTCCTGAGAGAAATATTGCACCCCTCTCTCAGTATAGCGATAGGGTCGCTCAAGGAAGAAGCCAGGACAACCATAGAGCTCTACCAGGAGGTTGCCACTCTTGGCGGTATTGTCACATACTTGATTACTCCAGACAATGGCGTCCGGTCGAGGTAGCCATCCCAGGATAGCCTGGCCAGCTATTAGGCGGTGACATGAACAGACCTCGGGGGCAAGCCCGAATGCCCGGGCAGCACTAAAGGAATCCTCAAGCCTCATCACAATTTGGGCTGCCAGCGTGGCCATGGATTCCAACTGCAGTGGAACTATATCCATGGCGTAGAAGACCTCCGGGGGAACCGATGTAGTATGACCCACAAGGTATTTGCCTTCCTCCTTAGCTCTTTGAGCTTTGCGGAAGTAGTCCGCTAGAATCTCATAACAAATCGCATCACACCTTCGATCAGGGCGAGGCCTCTGGAGCTGCGCCACCGCCTCCAGCCCTTGTATGATTTCCCCTAGCTTCGTGGTATCTACGGTTTCTACCTTCATGTCCTCGCTCTCCTCTCTAGCATTTCAAGAAAAGCCTGCACCCGAGTCCTTATTTGACCTGTTCCCGGCATCCCATATTCCACATTCAGCTCTAAGACTGGCACTCCTTGTTTCTCCAACCTCCTCCTGAGCAGGGGCTGATCATGAGCACAATGGACACAGTAGCGGATTATTTCACTGACCACACCATCAACGCGGTAGTCCTCGACCATTTGCAACACCCGGTTGAATCGCCCCTCAGGGGGATACATGCGAGGACAGGGAAATTTGCTGAGGTAACGCCGGGAAAGGGCTTCTACTGGGTCAATCTCAGGATTGGCGTCCACCAAGTCCCACCAGTATCGCACCCCCATGCACAGTTCGTCCACTACCACCAGCCCCCCTAGACCTTCTATGGTTCTGATGAACTCGGCGTTGTTTAGCGGACTGCCGTTGATCATCAACCTGAATTTGCCCTCGACCATTCGCCGGCCGCTGCTGGCTTCTTCCGCCAGTCTCTCCAGCAGGTCGTTAAATTGCTCCCTGGGCATCTTGAAGCCAGCATTAAGCACCTCCAAGACCTCAGCCCCGGTAATCGGCGGGGTATCTGATTTCCTTAGCTCATATACCTCCTTGAGGAGTTCTCTGGTCCTATTGTAGACCTTTATGGACTGCCGCAAAGCCTGAGCTGAAATTTCCACACCAAAGAACTCCTCCAACCGGTGCTTAAGGTCTTGCACCTCCTCTCGATAAAGCTCATGAGCCCGCTCGGTCATTTTGCGGGGCACGTTAAGAATATAGACGAAAGGGGTGAGCTTGTAGTATTTCCAGACGTCCATCAACCGCCGAGAAGGGTCACAGGTAGTGCCTGAGACGAAGCCATCCAGAAAGTGGTATTGCTTTCTTAGCACCAACCCAAGACAACTTCGGACAAAGGAGCAGGTATTGATATACATGTAGGCATTGGCTTCTTCAAGGTCTAGCTCCTGAGCATCACCGGTAAGCTTTATTGGCAGTATGCCCGCGGCATGGATGATCTCCTCGGGCATATAGGTGCACTGGAAGGCGATGACCTTTTTCCCTTGCTCCTTCCACGCCCTGATAGGCGCGGTATAAGGAAAAGAGGAATTTATCTCCCTTACCTCTCGCAGAGTCTCCAGACTGTCGGTCATGCTTTCTCCTTCTCAATCTGGTTAAGATTGCTCAAAAACAGGCAACTTTCAAGTCTACCAGGTGTGGCTGATAGCTTGTACCCGTCATTTTTCCTCCCCAGGATGCTAGCATGATTTGGCATAATAGCCCCCGTCGACACACTCAAGGTTCGCCCCGTCTGCCCTAGCTTGTGGGATTCTAACGTCTGCTATAGTGGCTGTCAAGCCTGCCACACGCTCAGGTCGCTCAAGGAAGAGAGTGATGGAAGAAGAGGTAAACGCTTAGGTCGAGATTGGGTCGTCCTGAGTCTAAGTTACAAGCGAAAGAGGAGACCAAAAACTGGGAAGAGGAAAAGGAATGAGAAAAATCAAGCCACCGAGAAGTGGGCTCGGTAGGATTCGAACCTACGACCAACCGGTTATGAGCCGGCCGCTCTGCCCCTGAGCTACGAGCCCGTAGAGCGGGGCGCCTAACAAGGTGAATTATATCACCCACCTCTTCATGAGGCAAGCCTATGTACTCGTCCGTACCTTAGTGACACATAACCTCCTTCCCTTGTCATTGCGAGCGAAGCGTGGCAATCTCGGTGGTGTGGTGTTTCTAGAGATTGCTTCGTCCCCCGACAAGTCGGGGTCCTCGCAATGACACAAAGAACTACTAGAGCCTGTTCCAAACTTAAAGTGAAAGAGGCCCTTCTACACTTTGGGGGGTGTCACCCTTCTATCTGAACAAGAGCAGCCTGCCCATTGCACTAGGGGATTCTTTATGTCAAATAGTCTCAAGGAGACTTTAGTCCAGTCAGAGCAGCCCTCTATACCAGCCAAGTATGTCGCTTCCCCAGAGTAAGGTAACCATGGCCGCCAAGGAGAGGAATGGACCGTAGGGTATCGCCTCACCAAGGCGGC
>CAYWDP010000023.1:7299-20229 GCA_964457045.1 uncultured Dehalococcoidia bacterium | reverse complement strand
TTTTTAGCCATGGGTTGCCTTTACTCCTGTCTCAATCCTGACAGCGTTATCCTTGCAAACAATCTCCCCCCCCACCACGGTGGCCATCACCTTCCCTTTAAGCGAACATCCTGTCCAGGGGTTGTTCTTCCCTTTGGAGGCGAAAAGGTCGGGATTTACCACCCATTCTGAATCGGGGTCAAAGATGGTCACATCTCCCGGGGCTCCTACCTTGAGTGTTCCCAAATTATGAGGGAAAGGCAGCACCCTCGCTGGCTCAGCAGTGAGCTTGGAAACGAGGTTCACCAAATCAAGCCTTCCCTGATGTACTAAACTGAGGAGGACGCCCAAAGCCGTTTCCAGTCCGCCGATGCCAAAGGCAGCCAGATCGAATTGACAGACCTTGTCTTGAGTGGTATGGGGGGCGTGGTCAGTGGCTACAGCGTCTATCACCCCCCCTTTCAGTCCCTGGAGTAGCGCCTCCCTGTCCTTTTCAGTCCGCAACGGAGGATTTACCTTGGCATTGGTGTCATAGCCGATAACCCTTTCCTCCGTGAGGGTCAAATGGTGAGGGGTAACCTCAGCAGTAACATTAAGATGATTTTCCTTGGCGCGGCGAATGAGCTCTACAGAGGCAGCGGTGCTTACATGAGCGATATGAAGTCTGGCACGGGCGAGCTGAGCCAGGGCAATGTCCCGGTCAACGATAGTGGCTTCTGCTGTTGCTGGCATCCCCTTTAACCCTAACCTAACTGCTAGCGAACCCTCATTCATTACCCCACCCTCAGTGAGGGAGGTATCTTCACAGTGGTCTATAATAGGTAAATCAAAAAGGCGGCTATACTCCAAGGCATGGTGCATAAGCTGGGAATTTGCTACCGACTTACCGTCGTCGCTGAAGGCCACCACCCCTGCCTCAGCCAGCCCTCCCATCTCTACTAACTCCTCACCCCGCTGCCCCTTGGTAATACACCCTATGGGGAAAACCCGAACTACACCCTCCTTGATGGCTTTGTTCTTGATGTATTCTACGGTGGCTGGGGAATCAATCGGGGGATAAGTATTGGGCATGCAGCAGATAGCAGTAAATCCCCCCCTAGCAGCCGCCTCAGTCCCGGTGGCTATAGTTTCCTTTTCCTCAAACCCTGGCTCGCGAAGATGGCAATGGAGATCAATAAAGCCAGGAGATACCACCATCCCTCTAGCGGAGAGTACGCTATATCCCTGCTGAGAAGGGGCTACACCTGGGGCACCTACCCAGGTGATTTTGCCCTCCACTATGAGCAGGTCGCCAACCATATCTATACCTTGACAGGGATCAATAAGGCGACCACCGCTGATAAGCAGGGAGGTCCTCACCCGCCACCTCCGAAAAGCAGCAAGACCACAGTTCTAGACCCTCCTGGTGACATACTTACTAGGCTTAAACCCTTGGGCCTGAGCTTCACTTTCCGAATCAAAAATAATTAGATTCTCTGACTTGATCTTCCGAAGCCAGTGGCTGCTGGAGCTATGGTATCTCTTGCACTCCAGCGTCCCGTCATGCCACTCTGAAGTGGCAATATATTGGGGATATGTTTCTTGTTCGCAATAGACACACCTTAGCGTCAAAGGCTGGCGGTTTACTATCTTGAATTCAGGCTTAATATACCGCTTTTCGTGAAGAGTCACACAGTTGCGATTCTGGCACTTAACCCCAAAAGGACGACTATAAACGGGATAATCCATTTTCTGAGCAAAGGTTTGTCCTTTCTCCTCAGCAATATCAACCTCCTTAACCCCTAAAAGGAGGGCTACCAGTGCCATCCTAATCGGCACTCCTCTTGCTGCCTGTTTGAAGTACATACTTCGCGGGTCAGCATCTACCTCATAGGCAAGCTCATCGATGCGAGGCAGTGGATGCATAACAAGTGCTCCCTTAAACCTCTTTTCTTTGAGGAGTTTTTTATCTACCACTGGGTATTTCTCCCTCAACTCCTCTCCTTCTGCCGTAGGCACATGTCTTTCCTTCTGAAGCCTGGTGACATAAAGGGCATCAACCCCTTTCTTCAGCTCAATTTGGATATCAATGTCAGGCATCATTGCCAGTTGATGCGGGACACTTGGTGTCATATAGATAGCATCCAGGGGGAAGAGCCTTTCCTTCGTTACATGGTTCAGAGCTTCATACCTTTTCAGCTCACCTCCATATTCCGCAGTTAGTTTCCTTACTACATGCTCCGGCATCTCAAGACCTGGACCAGGACGGAAAAGGATAGTTGCTCCAAATCGGGCAAGAGCGTAGCTAAGGGAATGAACTGTTCGACCGTATTTTAGGTCCCCACATAGGGCAATATTTAAACCCTTGATCTGTTGTTTCTCTTTTTTGAGTGTATAGAGGTCACACAAGGTTTGGGTGGGATGCTCGTGGCTGCCGTCACCAGCATTGACTACTGGGACACCCGCATATTCGGCGACAAGCTTAGCTGCTCCTTCCCAGGGGTGCCTAATAACGATGATGTCAGCATAACTTCCCACCACCCTTGCCATATCGGCGATGCTCTCGCCCTTCGAGAGAGAAGTTGAATCCATATCAACCGCGCTTATGACACTGCCACCCAGCCTTTGCATGGCAACTTCGAAAGACATGCGCGTCCGTGTACTTGGCTCAAAGAACAAAGTAGCCATGATCTTGCCTCGGCATAGGCTGAGGTGGTCTTCACTTCTTGAACCCATTTCGTCAGCCAGAGAAAAAATAGCCTCAATCTCTTCGTTAGAGAGGTCATCAATGCTTATCAGATTCTTACTAACCATACTCATAGTGCCTTCCCTTCTTTTCCGAACTTAGCAATGATGCTTGTCGAGGGCAGATTTCCCTGGCTGTTGGCAGCAACAGAGATGATAGCCACCTCATCCCTGCCATCGACTTCTTCCAACCTTACCGCTATCTCTTCTTTCCTCGAAGTAGGCAGATTCTTGCCTACATAATCGGGGCGAATAGGGAGCTCCCGATGCCCTCGATCGACAAGCACTGCCAACTGGACATATTGGGGACGCCCGAAGTCGATGAGAGCGTCCATAGCAGCACGAGTGCTCCGCCCGGTGTATAAAACATCGTCTACTAACACCACCCTTTTGCCGACAATATCACTGGGGATATCGCTGGAACGAAGGATAAGGGGTGACTCAAGGTTGGAAAGGTCGTCTCGATATGGTCCGATGTCCAATGCCCCTACCGGAACCTCCATCCCCTCGATCTCCCTTATAGATGACGCTATCCGCCTAGCTAAGGGTACCCCTCTAGTGTATATTCCAATAAATACCAGGTCTTTACAGCCGTGGTTCCTCTCCACAACCTCATGGGCGATGCGGGTCAGGGCTCGCCTTATTTCCTCAGCAGACATTATTACCTTTTCAGGCATATAAAAAACCTCTTGCCCGGCTAGCAAGAGGTTTTCGAGCTTGTCCCTCAGATATTATTTAGGAGCCGGCTGTTCTTAGCCCTATTTCCCTTGCCAGCCTCACTGGACTGACTTAAAGGTTCAATCCTTAAAATCAACTATATCACTTTAACACCCATTTTTCAAGACCCCCCTACCCCCAAAATCAGCGATTACTGCTCTTATCATAGGCGGGTGCTCCGTCACCCGCCCCGCTTGGCAGGGGACAGAGCCCCTACCCTATGCGTGGGACATTTCAATCGCTGATTCTGGGTCCCCCTCTTCACTAAATGCGAAGCAGGGTTTAAAATTAACCAAGAAAAGACAACAGAAAAGATATCAATTTGATGTTTACCAAAGGCAGCGGGTAGAGAATGAGACTAGAAGGTGATAAAATAAACAAGGCGAAATCCGAGGGGTACTGAGAGAACCCCCAGGTCTGTTTAGTGTAGAGGTCCGGGTATAGGATATGGGAGGAGGTAAATAGCTATGGAACGTATTCTAACTTCTATTGATGTAGGCACTTCTAAGGTTTGCACTACAGTGGTAAGGATGAGAGATAAAGACATCGCTCAGGTTTTGGGCATAGGCATTGTCCCATCTCACGGGATACATAAGGCTATTGTACTCGATATCAGTGAGCCCACTGCAGCAATTCGAGACTCAGTGAAAGAGGCAGAGCGCAGTAGCGGGATTGAGGTAAAATCAGCCTATGTAGGTATCACTGGCGAGCATATTGGGTCCTTTAATAATCAGGGGGCAACAGTTATCACCCGCCGTAATCACCTAGTAACTCCTAAAGACCTTGATCGGGCGATAAAGTCTTCTAGGCAAGTTAGCTTGCCCAAAGATAGGAAACTGATTCACGCCATCCCTCGCCAATACCGCCTGGATGACGAGCCAGTCATCGGCGATCCAGTGGGGTTACATGGCCATAACCTAGCTGTAGAAACCCATATAGTCACCGCTGGTATTACCTTCATCCAGAATCTGGTTAAGTGTGTTCAAGGGGCTGGGGTAAATGTAATGGATTTAATCTTGGAGGCTCTGGCTGCCAGCGAAGCAGTGTTAGAAGCGGGTGAAAAAGAGGCAGGGGTTGTCTTAGCTGATATCGGGGCTGGCACCACAGACATTACAGTTTTCAAGGAGCAGGCTATCTGGCATAGTGATGCCTTACCAATAGGAGGCTTTCAGGTGACTAGGGACATAGCTATAGGGTTAGGGATACCCTTCAATGTAGCAGAAGAACTCAAGGTGAAATATGCGAGTGCTGTGGCAAAGGGAGAGAATATGCCAGAAATTGTCAGCCTAGACCCAGAGGGAAGGCGTGGAGTCCACTACAAAGACTTGTGTTATGTTGTTACATCCCGATTAGAGGAAGTTATAAGGATGGTATTCTTAAATCTGCCCAGAGCTGAGTGGGAGACATGGGAACCAACCACTTTAGTGTTATGTGGTGGCACAGCTAAACTGCCTGGTATAGAGGCATTGGGCCAGGAAATACTACGTCTGCCAGTGCGAGTAGGGAAACCCAAGGGTCTACCTGAAGGGGCGGTAATTCTTCATGATCCGCTTTACGCTGTTGGTGTAGGGCTATTGCTTTGGGGAGCAAGGTATGGACAGCCAACAGCCACTACCCCGGAAAGTGTGATTAGACGCTTCTTTAGCCAGCTAAGGAGGTTGTGGTTCACCTTCCCTAGAATCAGAATCAGCGTTGGCAAGTAAAAATGCCTTCAGTGATTAACATCGTCGCGCTGAGGCTAACGGAGGGAGCAGCATGAAAAGGGTGGCTATCACTGGTATCTCAGGATATATCGGCAACCAGTTACTCCAAAGGCTAGAGCAGCAGGAGGATGTGGAGAGCATCATCGGCATCGACTTGAGAGCGCCCAGTTCTGCTTCTCCCAAGCTGAAGTTTTATCCCCGAGATATACGGGAGCCCTTCGCCGATATCTTCGCCGATAACCAGGTTGACACCGCCGTACATCTGGCCTTTGTGGTCAAGCCCACTCACGACTATGTTGGTGCCCATCGCATCGCCATAGAAGGCTCGCAGAACTTCCTCGAAGCCTGCCAGCAGGCATCAGTAGAGTGCCTTTTCTATCTGAGCAGTCACTTGGTCTATGGGCCACACCCCGGCAACCCCATCCCGATTACCGAGGATTCGCCATTGAGGCCGATCCGCAGCTTCCCATACTCTTACCAGAAGGCAGAGGTCGATCGGATGTTTCAGGACTTCATGGAGCGCTATCCAGATACTTGCAGCATCATCGTTCGCACTTGCGCGGTAACAGGACCCAAAGGAGGCGGTGCGGGGCTGACTAACTTATTCACACCAGTAATGATTCGCCCTATGGGATACGATCCTCCATGGCAGTTCGTCCACGAGGACGACCTGACTGAGCTCATCTCAACACTGCTAAAGCAAAAACAAAAAGGGATTTTCAATTCAGCCGGCGAGGGATTTCTTCGCTACAGAGAGATAATAGCTGCCATAGGCAAGTCATCCATTGCCCTCCCGGCATTTCTGCTGTCACTACTAATAAATCTTTCCTGGCGGCTACACCTGCAGTCAAACTCCCCTGCTGGGGGTCTAGAGATGATCAAATATCCCATAGTGGTCAGCACTGAAAAGCTGAAGAAAACGACCGGATTCCAATTCCGCTACTCCTCCCGCCAGGCATTGATGTCCCTCCTGGACACCAAAAGGTTTACTGCCTAGCTACGCAGCTACCTGAGGGAACATGGCGGGACTACTTATTGTAAAGATATAAAAGCCCTAGCGACAACAACAGAGCTTGGCGCTAGCGCTATGGCGCCTTTCCGAGTTTGTCCTTTTCCTCCTCCACCAATACCCGGCGCAGGACCTTGCCGATGAGGGACTTGGGCAGCTCTTTTCTGAACTCCACCAGCTTAGGCACCTTGTAGCGGGCCAGGCGTGCCCGGCAGAACTCGGTGATCTCCTCAGGGGTGGCACCTTCCCCCTCCCTGAGAACGACGCAGACCTTCACCGTCTCTCCCCGGTAGGGGTCGGGGACGCCAAAACAGACTGCTTCCTTGACCTTGGGGTGCTCGTAAAGGACCTCTTCGACCTCGCGGGGATAGATGTTAAAGCCCCCAGCGATGATCATCTCCTTCTTGCGATCCACGATGCTAAAAAAGCCGTCCTCGTCCATCTTGGCCAGGTCACCGGTATAGAGCCAGCCCTGGCGCAACGCTGCCGCCGTATCCTCAGGCCGGTTCCAGTAACCCTTCATCACCTGTGGTCCCCTGATGGTCAGCTCGCCGACCTCGCCCACCGGCATCTCCCTCTCACCGGTTTCCACGTCCATTATCCTGGCCTCGACGTCAGGGAAGGGTACCCCAATGCTTCCCGTCTTGCGCTTCCCGACCATTGGGTTTGCGGTGACCACCACAGGGGCCTCGCTGAGGCCGTAGCCCTCCGCTAGCTTGCCTCCAGTGAACTCCTCGAACTTCTGCTGTACCTCCGCCGGGAGCGGGGCAGCACCGCTGACGCAGGCTTCGATGGAACGCAGATTATACTTACTCACTTTGGGATGGCTGTTAATGGCGACGTACATAGTAGGCACGCCGGGGAAGAAGGCAGGCTTATACCGATTGATGGCTTTGAGCACCTGTTCGGTTTCAAAGCGGGGCAGCAAAACCATTGCCGATCCGGTGAGCACGGAAAAATGCATCACCGTCACCATGCCGTACACATGAAAGAGGGGCATTACCCCCATCACTACCTCCTCGCCCTCCTTTCGTCCTACAGGCTCCGCCCAGGCTCTCATCTGGAAAACGTTCGCTAACACATTATGATGCGTAGCTACCGCTGCCTTGCTGACCCCGGTGGTTCCCCCTGTGTACTGAAACATGGCAACGTCTTCAGGCCCCACAGCCACGGAGGGCGGTGTGGTATCGAAGCGACGTAATAGATCCCGAAAAGAATAGGTATCCTTCGCCCCGGATATGTCAACCCGATGCCCTTCCTTCCGCTCCCGGAAAAGGGTGAAGAGTAGCCGGGTAAGCGGGGGAAGGTACTCTTTGATATTGGTTACCACCAGGTTTCTTAGACTGGTCTGCCTCTTCAGCCCAGCAATAGTCGGGTAGAAGAGGCTGAGGAGGATAATAGTCTCGGCGCTGCAGTCCTTGAGCTGGTACTCCATCTCTCGGGGCGAGTACAGGGGATTGGTAGCCACCACGATTCCTCCTACCTTGAGGACAGCGTAGTAACTGATGACAAACTGGGGACAATTGGGCAGGAGCAAGGTCACCCTGTCGCCTTTCTTGACTCCCAAATTTACAAGAGCATTGGCCAATTGATTGGCCTGCTGATTCAGTTTCTTGTAGCTCAGTTTATAGGAGTCCCCGAAACGTCCGGGGAAGATAATAGCGGTACGATCAGGAAAGCGGCGTACTGACTGCTCCAGCAGTTGCTGCAGGGTCATCTGGGGATAGTCGATGGTATACGGCACACCAGGGTCATAATGCCTGAGCCAGATCTTCTCCATGGTGGACTCCCTTCACCTAAGACAGGCAGCCTACTCACCTTTATCATGCCTGCCCTGCCAAGCCCTCTAGCATATGAACTTCTCCGCCTCTATAATCCTATCAGCAACATTTCGCCGTGCCTCAACGGCATTTATAGGGCTGAATTGAGACAGTTGCCTCAACATCGCCAGTTGGGTATGAAGCGCATCCCCCGTCTCCATTGCTGCAAATATTTGTCTGGCGTAATCACTTACTCTAGCCATGGCATCGTTTACATACACCCTTACCATGTCTATCTTTGTCTGTGACGCCTCTTTGCCAAAGCGCTCGATCGACTTGAGAGCCCTCAGAAGGCCGCTCTCCATGGCATAGACCTCCATGGCAATATCGCTCAACAGGCCCAGAATCTCCTGCTCCTCGGCTATGGCTTCCCCATACTTTCCTACTGCGGCACCAGACGTGAACAGGAAGATCTTCTTTGCCCTATCCACGAGCTGGCGCTGGTATCCTAGCAGGCCATCATCCACTTCAAGAGAGACAGGCCCTATTGTTGGTAGCTCGTTCTTCAGCTTCTCCACCGCCGAGAAGAGGGGCACCTCGTTCTTCAAGGCTTTCCTCATCAACCACCCAACTATGATGAGCCTATTTATCTCGTTTGTCCCTTCGAATATTCTGAATACCCGGCAGTCCCGGTAGATCCTTTCCACAAGGTACTCCTCGATATACCCGTAGCCCCCATATATCTGAACCGCCTCGTCAGCTACATAGTCCAGCATCTCTGAACAGTAAACCTTGTTGATGGAGGACTCAATGGCGTACTCGGATATACATCTGGCACTCTGCCTGCCGACATCCTCAGCAGTCTTGTCCACCGTGACTAGGATCTTGTCAATAAGCCCACCAGTCCGGTACACCATGCTCTCAGCTATATACGTCCTGATTGCCATCTCGGCGATTTTATGCTTTATCAGCCCAAACTGGCATATAGGCTTGCCAAACTGCACCCTCTCCTTTCCGTATTTCACGCAGTTCTCCAGCGCCAGTTTAGCCACCCCCGCAGATCCCGCCCCCAGTTTCAACCTACCCAAGTCTAGGATGTTAAAGGCGACCACATGTCCTCTGCCGATTTCGAAGAGGACATTCTCCACTGGTACCCTGGCATCCTCAAGGATTAAGCTGGTGGTAGAACTACCTCGAAGCCCCATCTTATTCTCCTCTGGCCCCGTGGATATCCCCTCAAAGCCCCTCTCTAGCACAAAGGCGGTAAACTTATCACCGTCCACTTTGGCATAGGTGAAAATAATGTCGGCAAAGCCTCCGTTGGTAACAAACTGCTTGGTGCCATTCAACCTATAGAATCTACCGTCTGGGGACAGGATTGCCTTAGTTTCTATGGATAGAGCATCGGTACCCGCCCCTGGCTCTGTCAGGGCGTAGGCCCCAATCTTCTCACCCTGTACTAATGAGGGAAGGTACTTCTCCTTCTGGCTTTTGTTGCCAAAGAAAACTAGAGGCATCGAGCCGATCCCAGTGTGGTCATTCAGCGTTAAGCCAAAGGAACCCGCACCCGTCAAATGCTCCACGATCAATAAAGAAGATATAACGTCCATTTCCGCACCACCGTACTTCTCCTCCACATCCGCCCCCAAGAGCCCCAGCTCTCCAGCCTTGCGCATCAGTCGGCGGGTAAGATCAAAGTCCTTATGTTCCAGTTTTTCCATATGAGGCTCCACCTCATTCTTTACAAAGTCCTCAGTGGTACTAACTATCATCCGGTGCTCTTCTTTGAAGTCCTCGGGCGTGAATACCTCTCCAGGTGACGTTTCCCCGATTAGAAACCAGGCCCCTTTTCCGATCATCTCACTTGTCATAGCTACCCCCTTTCTTAGCTATCTCGTTTGAATATGGCTGCTGCCCCCCATGCCACCCCCAATGCACATAATGACCAAGCCAAGTCTTGCCTTTCGGCAACAAGATGATTTTGAACTTTAAGCTAATGTTTCCTCAAATATCAATCTGAGAGGCTAGGAGTCTTTCCAGTGGTGTAGCGAATGATATACCTATGCTCCCTGCTTGTCAAGAAAATGATCCCGGACTTCTTGCTCCTTTTCTCATATGCTAAAGCTAGACCCTTAACCTCTCCCTGAATTCCTTAACCTGGGCTTCATATTCTTCCAATCTCTGCGGGGGCATTTCGTCGGGCCATTCGGTATTTATCTGATAGAACGATTCAATCACTGCCGAACTCTTGGAAGCCAGCGATATAAGCCTTGGCGCACTACCTTTATCCAATTTTATCTTGCCAGTCATAAAAGCAGCAACGAAACCCTTTTCCTTTTTGATGACCTTCTTCCACGTCTCAGGAGCGGCGCTGAGGATAAAGTCTGCTTTCTTTTCAGCGTCCTCTTGGCTGATGAAGGTACTATCGTCCTGCAAAACCCCATTCTCAAGATGAGTGCTGAAATAAATATCCCTGTCTAAACCAAACTTTGGGTCTGCTAGAACACGAAAGGTAACAAATACGCTCATGCCTTTAAAAATCCTGTTTTGATTATCCGGGTTGTCCCTGTAATTCTTGGCCATTGCCTCCAGCCATTCCGGTGTTGCATAGGGTATCATTTTGCCTCCCTTTTTGCCGCTAGCTGAGGACTTCCTTCTCCTTCATCTTGGCGATTTCCTCGTCTCTTAGAGCCCTCTTGAAGATTTTCTGTGTTACAGTTAAGGGT
The DNA here is from genome assembly GCA_964457045.1 of uncultured Dehalococcoidia bacterium. Classification (GTDB taxonomy): domain Bacteria; phylum Chloroflexota; class Dehalococcoidia; order UBA2247; family RBG-13-53-26; genus CAYWDP01. The sequence continues at coordinate 9,611 of CAYWDP010000023.1, read as the reverse complement.
AGCTCATCTCTGAACTCTATATATTTGGGAACGGCGATGGGAGGAAGCTTCTCCCGACAATAGGCGATGATCTCATCAGCGCTGAGCTTGCCCTTATATTCCTCCTTTGGCCTGATGAAAGCCTTGATTCTCTCGCTTCCGGGGCGTTCGGGATCGGGGACTCCTACAGCCGCAGCCATAGCCACCCCGGGATATCTAAATAGAATCTGGTCAACCTCTGTAGTGTAGACTTTGTACCCCGAGATATTGGCCATGTCCTTGATGCGGTCCTCAAGGACAAAGTATCCATTCTCATCCATTCTTCCGATATCGCCAGTATGAAGCCAACCGTTATCTAGTCCGCTGCCAGGTGTAGGCCAGTATCCTTTCATCGTCTGTGGGCCACGGATCAATATCTCGCCGCTTTCACCTGCGCCAAGCTCCTCACCTGTGTTCAAGTCCGCTATTTTAACCTCCGTATCAGGAACCGGCAGCCCGATACCCAGTATCTCCTTAGGGGCAAAACCTGTGATTTTGGAAAAACATGATAGATTTATATGAGTTACAGGCCCACACTCGGTCAAACCGTAACCTTCCGTTACTGGCATCAGAATATCCCTCTTAATGGCCTCAAAGATCTCCTCCGGAAGCGGAGCCGCACCTGACATGAATATAACCGGCAATCTACCCACTTCTCGCTGAGCTATTGCCATAAGATGAGTGGGAACAACAAAAACGAGCGTGGGGCGATTCTCTTTCAAAAGGCTTATGGCCTGATCGATGTCTCTAGGGTCAGAAACCAGCAGGATTCGTACGCCCAAAGCAATGCTCATTTGCACTGCCACATGTCCCCATGAGTGGAATAAGGGGAGAACCACTTCCGAGGAGGCCTTTCCCTTAATCCCTGGCCACAAAGGTTCAAGTACCCATATGGTCTGCCTTACATTGCAGGCCCTGTTGTAGTGGGTTATCATCACACCCTTTGGCACTCCTGTAGCACCTCCGGTAAAGGACAGATAGGCCAAATCCTCTACCGGATCGATATCAACCTGAGGAGGTTTTGGCTCATGCTCTGCTATGAGGCGTTTGAACTGGTAGGCACTAGGTACTTCTTTTACCTCGGGCTCCTGTGCAGCATAATCCATAGGTGATGTAACAATTATGTTCTTCAGTTTTGTTTTATCTTTTATTGAGTTAACCAGACTGAGAGCCTCATCTGAGCAGACCACTGTCTCCGCCCCTGATTCGCTTATCTCATGTTCCAGGTCGAGAACCTTATGAAGCGTGCTACAGGGAACCAGGGCAGCGCCTGTTTTTGACACGGCAAAATCGGTGATTATGAACTGTGGGCAATTCGGCAGGATTGTCGCCACTCTACCACCCTTCTTTACCCCCAATCCTGCAAGGGCATTTGCCAACCTATCTACATTGGACTTTAGCTCGTGATAGGGTATTCTCTTTCCTAAATACTCAACAGCAACCTGGCCAGCGTATGTTTCTGCTGAATCATCCAAAAACTTGTGCATCGGAGTCTTGGGATACGGCTCCAAAGTCTTCTTTAGCCGATATGGCCCGAGATTGTAATTCTTTAGCCAGGGCTTATCGCTTCCCTTTACCTTCTCGACCATTGCCGGTCCTTTCTATCCCTCCCATATATCGGGGATATACTCCTCCAACCCTAACTCTCTGAGCTTTTCCGGAGTGGGCTTCCCGGTAGCCTTATCCCATCCTCGCAACTCATAGTACTTGTCTAACATCGCGGGTAGGTTTTCATTTACCTTGCCTGCAGCCGGGCCCTCGGGCAGTGGTTCCTCCAACAGGCGGGGGGGCAAGGTATCATCAGCTCTGGTCAATCCCTCCCTTACATTGAAGACCCTGGCAAGGTTGTAAGACCTCTCGCCAACCTTCACCATATCATCATAGGTGAATTCCCGGCCGAGACAGTGTGCCACCAATTCTACCCACTCCTCTGAAGATAGGCAGAACCCCATGAACTTACAGGCTCCAAGGGTATCAAGTGCCGTCATGGTATTCTCCAGATCCACCAAAACGTGAACCTCACCTGGGTCAGCTACAAGGGGGTCCTTGATTTGGCTATCCGGAACACAAAGGAAGGGAATGTCAAGAAAGGTGGGGCCTTGTATATAGGCTGTAATATGGTCACCACCCCTGTTGGCGACAGCGTATGCTAGCCCGGTTATCTGCACAGCCCTAGAATCATAAGCCGGAAGCTCCAAGCCCTTAACATGCATAGCAAATTTCTCTGTTCCCCGACCTAGCTTTTGGGACATCCTCCTCGTTCCTTCAGCCAGTAGATCGCCTATACCCTCTCT
>CAYWDP010000023.1:0-7199 GCA_964457045.1 uncultured Dehalococcoidia bacterium | reverse complement strand
GCTTTTGGGACATCCTCCTCGTTCCTTCAGCCAGTAGATCGCCTATACCCTCTCTTTTGGCTATCTTATGCACCAACTCTATGACAACATCGGGGTCACCAAACTTGAGCTCCAATCCCTCCGTATCCGATTTGGTCAATATCCCCTTCTCGTAGCATTCCATAGCGAAAGCTATGGAAGCTCCGGTGGAGATGGTATCAAGTCCATAGTCGTCGCACAGGTAATGGGCCTTTGTAATGGCTTCCATATCAGTAACCTGGCACTGGCCCCCGAGTGTTCCAACACTTTCGTATTCCGGTCCTTCTCCCTTGGTGCCCCTGTACTTGCCCTTTCTGATCTCAGTCCGTCTTCCACAATTGAGGGGGCAGGCAAAGCATCCCTTCGTTTCTACAAGGACTTTTTCACTGAGGGCCTGAGCGTTTATTTCATCTAACTCTGGAAAGACGCCGGTTTGCCAGTTTCTGGTGGGAAATCCACCTCTTACATTCACCAGATCAATAACAACGTTGGTGCCAAAGGACTCCAATGCTACCTTGAACATATGCTGATCGAGCAGCTCAAACTGTTTCTTCGCTACCCGATCAAAGTCGGCTGGATTTGCTATGTTGACTGGCTTTGTTCCACGCACGGCAATAGCCTTTAATCGCTTCGAGCCCATTACAGCTCCGCCGCCGCATCTTCCCGCCGCTCGGTGAAGGTCGTTCATAATGCTGGCATATCTAACTTGATTCTCACCGGCTATTCCAATACAATCAACATTAAACTTCTCCCCTAGCTCTTCCTTTATCAGCTTTGTAGTTTCGGAGACGCTCTTACCCCACAAATGCCCCGCATCTCTAAGCTCAGCCTTGTCCTCCTCGACTATAAGGTAAACCGGTTTTGGCGAGATACCTTGAAAAATAATTCCGTCAAAACCAGTTTTCTTGAAGTCCACTCCCCAGAAGCCAGCTGAATTCGATTGTGCCCAAATACCGGTCAACGGCGACTTGAAAACCCAGTTGAACCTCCCCGTGCTAGGAGCAACAGTTCCCGTTAGTGCTCCAGTCATGAGTATAAGCTCATTCTCAGGATCCAACGGGTCTGCCCCCCTGGGAACCTCATGATAAAGATAGTGGGTGGCTAACCCAGCACCAGTTAAAAACTTGTCAAACAGGCTCTGAGGAATCTCCTCTGAGGAAACCTTGGACTGCGATAAATCGACCCTCAAGATTTTCCCATGACCTCCAAACATTTCAGCACCTCCCTCTCAATCTAGCGACTCAATCCTTTCAGTTTCTATCTGCCGAAGTTGGAAGTTGTAAGAAATGTGCATTGCTCAATAACTCTCAAGCCTTGGGTGGCACATGACTCATGGCGTATTCGGCCAGAGCGGTGATGGTCAGGCTGGGGTTGACGCCGGGGTTGGCGGGCATGATTGAGCCGTCTACTACATAAAGCCCAGGGTAATTGTGCACCTGGCAATCCAGGCCGATCACCCCCTCCTGAGCGTCCCTCCCGATTGGACAGCCACCCATGGGATGCGCTGTCATCTCCATGTCCAACAGGCTCTCACTAATTGAAGCGCCCGCAATCGCGTTTGTCTTAGCGGCAAAATCGCGCGTTATCCGGTGTCCTATATCAATCCGAGACGGAATCGCCTGTTCAACATCGAGTTCCGAAACCAGGCCGCGGCGGAAAAGGGTGAACAGGCTGCGCCCCAAGCGTAGGCGCATACAGTTGTCTACGGTCTGCATGAAGAGCAGAATGGTGGTGCGATAAGCCCATCCCGGCAGGACATAGACAGACAGGTAATCTAGGGGATGGCGCAGGAACTCCCATAAAGTCTTCACCAGGCGCACCGGAGTTGTCCCAGACCTGTCAAGTAGCGGCCCCACCAGAATCCGCAGGAGCGATGACCCATCGGGAAAGCGCACCGGTTCGATAGAAGTCACCTCATCTCCGCGAAAGATAGAGGTGATGGCTAAGCCCTTGGAGTAGTCCACCTTTTTGCTGTGGCTCATTCCGCCCAGCAACGCCTCGCTGTTGGTGCGCACCATGTCACCCAGGCGCGGCGAAAGGTTGGGAAGCGAATGAGTCACGTCGCGGCAGAGGAAGAGTAGCTTTACGGTTCCCAACACACCTGCAGAGAGCACGACATTGCGTGCGCGCACACAGTGCTTGGGCTTGAGCAGCCAAGCGGTCGAGCGGCGATAGACCACCTCGTAGCGAGCCCCATCCGCCTGCCCCGGCGGTAAAGGTCGGATATCGACGACCTCAGCCTCAGGGCGTATGTCCGCGCCCCACTTTTCAGCGAAGTAGAGATAGTTCTTGACCAGGGAGTTCTTAGCATTGCTGCGGCAGCCCACCATGCACGCACCGCAGTGAGTACACCCTCGCCGGGGTGGGCCTTCGCCATTGAAGTAGGGGTCAGGCACCTCCTCTCCTTCCGGCCCGAAGAAGACGCCTACCTCAGTTGGCCGGAAGGTGTCTCCCTGTCCCATTTCCTCAGCGATTTCTTTCAACACGTCGTCTGCTGTCCACAGGCGGGGATTACGGGTTACGCCCAGCATAGCACGGGCAGTCTCGTAGTGCGGGCTAAGGGTTTTCTTCCAGTCAGCCAGATGCTGCCAGGACGGGTTGGCAAACAGGCGATCGTCTGGTACCTCCAGTACGTTGGAGTAGCCGAGGCTGCCTCCCCCCACAGCGGACCAGTGCAGGATGATTCCCGCCTTCAAGAAACTCATCTGCCAAATGCCAAAACAGCGAAGCGCTGGCAGCCACAGGAATTTCCACACCTTCAAGTTGGTGGTGGCGAAGTCTTGGTCGCGGTAACGTTTGCCACGCTCCAGCACCAATACACGGTAGCCTTTCTCGGTCAAGCGCATGGCGGATACACTGCCGCCAAAGCCGGACCCAACGACTACGTAGTCAAAGGTCTCTTCTGCTTGTGTGCCCACGATAGCCATAAGAACCAAAAGTCAGGGATAAACAGGGTGTTGAAACAACACGCCCCTGTGCCAAAGAGGTTTTCGATGCCATTATATACCCTTTATACCCCTTAGCCACATCAAAATCAAGCTCAGTCTACGCTCCAATTCACTATCTGTCGATCAGGAGACTCCTTCGAATTCCATATGTGGCAACAGGACCATTGTAGGCCCGTGTATGCAATTTTGTATAGCGAAACATTTGGGCAGACCTTTAATAGACCCTTAACTCTCTAACGCATTTTTGAAAGAAGTCCCTTGATAAGCTGTTTAGGCCCGTCGAAGTCATATGTTCGGTAAAGTTCTATTAAGCTTGCACGCTCGGATCCTTCGGCGTGAAGCAGTTCTCAGGTGCCCGAGGCGATGCAACGAAAAGCCACAATGTGTTGGGTTTTAGCATCGATAATGGTGAATCGTGTGCTACAAAAGGAATAATCCTTCCAGCCGCGTTGCCCCGTTTGATAGTATCATCGTCTAAATGAGAACTATATGTTACCCGAAAGTGGCAGTCTCATTTGGTAGGTATGGCACCTTTGCCAGGTTCGAATTATTTGTGTAAATGGAGCGTTTCACTCGATTGACTTCTGTTAGGTTTTACTGCTAGAATCGCTCAACCTCCCGGGAGCAGAGAATGTCCGGTGAGCATGGCTACACAGGGAGAATTCTAAGAGTAGACCTGTCCTCGGGGCACACATACACCGTGCCCACTGCCAATTACGTTGATTTTGTCGGGGGACGGGGCATTGCAGCCAAAATCCACTGGGACGAGGTACCACCACAGGTTGGAGCTCTTGACCCTGAGAACCGACTAACGTTCCTTACTGGGCCGCTAGTCGGTTTTGCCGGATTCTCCAGCTCCCGCTGGCAGGTGTGCGGCAAATCTCCAGCCACCAGTCCCGAGCATTTCTGCTACAGCAATCTGGGAGGGACCTGGGGGGTTACTCTCAAATTTGCCGGGTACGATGGCATCATTGTCCAGGGAAGAGCCGACAATCCTATCTACCTTGTGGTTCAACAGAGCGGAGCGCAGCTGCGAGACGCAGGCCATCTTTGGGGCAAGGGCGCCATCGAGACTCGGGAGACCCTCAAGTCTCAACTAGGAGCATCGGCGAATGTGGTGGCATGTGGTCAGGCCGGGGAAAACATGGTTGTTACGGCGACCCTACTGGCTGACAAAGACTCCAGCGGCAGCAGTGGCTTCGGGGCTGTCATGGGGGCAAAAAACCTAAAGGCTATTGCTGTTGTGAAAGGGACTACCAAGCTGACCGCAGCCCATCCTGATAGACTCCGTGGTCTGGTGCGCTACTATCGCCAACTGCGAGGGAATAGGCACGAACAGTACCATACCATTGTGGTCGGCAAGACAAGGCGGGACTATTGTTGGGGATGTCCCGGACCATGCGGCAGGATAGCCTGGAAGGCGGAAAACGGGGCTGAAGGCAAGTTTTGCTGCCAGTCTGCCCTCTTGTACCAGATTAGGGCTCGACAATACTATGGCCAAGGTCAAGAAGGGGATGTGCCTTTTCACGTAACCAAGCTCTGTGACAACTATGGAATCGATACCATGGCTGTTCATGTAATTATGAGTTGGCTTTCCAGGTGCTATCGGGCAGGTATTCTTACGGAAAAAGAAACAGGCCTACCTCTTTCTAGGAGTGGCAGCCTGGAATATGCTGATGCTTTGCTTCATAAGATAGCCTATAGGGAAGGCTTTGGCGATCTCCTGGCTCAAGGGGTCGAAAAGGCGGCAGACGCCATCGGAAGAGGAGCAAGGGACAAGATCGGTGACCTGCTTCACAAAGCGCAGCAGCCGGATCAGTACAGTGGACGTATCTATGTCGTTAATGGACTGTTATACGCTACGGAACCCAGGATGCCGATCCAGCAGCTTCACGAAACGTGTATACCCATACTGGGGTGGCTCGGCTGGGTGCAGGGCTTGAAAGACGCTTACATGTCCGGTCAGGTTATTCATGATGTTGCTGTAAGGTTCTTCGGCAGCGAGGCTGCTGCTGACTTCTTCTCTTATGAAGGAAAGGCCCTGGCGGCCAAGATGATCCAAGACCGCGAGTATGCCGCGGAATGCCTTATCCTGTGCGACTACGGGTGGCCTGCCATGACGTCACTTAACACCGAAGATCATGTTGGCGATCCTTCTCTTGAAAGCAAGTTTCTTTCGGCAGTCACCGGAAAGGAGGTAGACGAGAAGGGTTTCTATTGCATAGGTGAGAAAGTTTTCAATCTTCAGAGGGCCATTTTGGCTCGCGAAGGTCACGACGGACGACAGAGCGACAAGTTGCCGCAGTATAGCTTTACCACCCCAGTGAAATTTGATCTGCTCAATGCCGAAATGTTGGTACCCGGTCCTGATGGTAAGCCGGCCTCCAGAAAGGGCATGTTATTGGACAGGGAGGCGTTTGAAAAAATCAAGGGAGAATATTATCAACTCAGAGGATGGGATGTGCTCAGCGGCAGGCAAACCAGATGGAAGCTCGAAGAGATGGGTCTACACGAAGTCGCTAGTGAGCTACAGAAAAGGGGCTTGCTGTTTGAGGCCTGAGCCCCAGGATAGACTTGAAAGGATCACTTTAGTTCCTGGCTCTGATTTGGATAAAGCCCTATTGCCATCGACAATGCACGTTGGCCCCTGGGGATAGTGAATATAGCCTACCTGAGGCATGGGCCAGGCTGAGGCTACCCAGTGGCTTAGACACTGGTTTCAAAGGGGGGTCGATTTGGGTATATTGTGGCTATGCAATCCTCATACCGCTCTCTCGACGCCGGGCCGGCAGGCGATCGTAGCGGCCCATCCACTCGGTGGGGTTTCCGGGCAGCCTTGACGTTAGGCGCCAGGGTATCTATTATTGGTCACAAGAGAGATGAGAATCACCTCATTACGAGTTGAAACGGGAAGTCCCGGATGAAAGGATGATGAATACTATGGCAGAAATTACCTTGGATGAACAATCGGCAAAGCTAGAGGATTATGAAAAAGGGTTCCTGGCTGTCCACTTGGTGAACACGGGAGTTATCCTTGGCTTATTCAAGAAACTCAATGCCTTCGATGGCGGCGTCCACCCCGATGCCCTAGCCAGTGAACTGGGTCTGTATAAACCCTATGTGAGGGTTTGGTGCCAGACCGCCTATCACTTCGAAATCCTCGATTGCGATGAAGATGGCAGATTCAGACTTGCCCCCCACATGGGTGCCCTGTTGACTGACCCCGAGAACCCCTACTACTTCGGGCACAGAGCAAGATTCATGGTTTATCACTGGGCAGAGCTTCTCAAGAGTCACCCAGAGTATTATAGGAGTGGAGATAGCCATTTCTGGGATGCTCTCGGGCAGGAATTTTCGAGAGATGCTAAGGCCCTGACCTGTCATATCGTGCCCTTGGCTTATAGGTTCATGATCATTCCTTCTATTCCAGGATTGAAAGAAAGACTGGATGCCGGTATGAAGGTTCTGGACATAGGGTGTGGTGCGGGACATCTCATGATTCAACTGGCCAAAGATTTCCCCAAGTGCAAGTTCATTGGTGTTGAAGTTGATAGATTCGCTGTCAAAGACGCCCAGAGGTACATGGAAAACAATGGAGTGGAGGATAGAGTATTGGCCCTGTTGGTCGACGCAGCCTCCATGGACTATGACGGAGAATTTGATCTAGTAAACATGGCAGTGGTGTTACACGAAATAAGACCTGACATAAGACGTAGAGCAATGGCAAACTGTTACAAAGCTCTGAAGGATTCGGGTGAAATAGTGATCTTTGACTTTGCCTATCCGGAAAGATTAGAAGGTTTCAGAAAGCCGGAATACGCCCCTGGCATCAAGGACCAGTTCTATGAAGTAACCTGGCGCAGTGAGCACATTCCTCTGGCAGCGAGACATCAGCTTCTTCTCGAATCTGGCTTCAAAGATCCCACCACTATCCCCCTATTCGGTGGCCCGGTTGAGGTAACCCATGCTAAGAAATAGGCCTCCCAATAGCTACTCAAGAGCCGAGCAGTACAACAGCTCTGTGGCCCTGTCCGCCGCCATTGCCTTTCGATCTTATGCAGAGCGGCGCTCACACCCCCCTCGACTTCGGGCGGGCAAGCGAACGTAACCGCCCCTCCGCTCGGTGGGGGGTTCACTGGCTGGACTTGCCAGCATTGAACGTTTCGTCATTTTGTGCCGTCTTTCAGGTCAAAATTGAATCTGCTGCAATACCATCGTGCTTTACAAAAGATG
>CAYWDP010000022.1:0-20248 GCA_964457045.1 uncultured Dehalococcoidia bacterium | reverse complement strand
CTGCTTCCAATTCTTGTGCTTGAAGCCCTCGCCCACTGGGGGTTTTTTGCCAAAATCCCAAGGCTTCTCGGGTAAAGTTTTGGTAATCTAAAACTTTGAAAGGTCTTTGTTGAGCCGGACATTTTTGCCAAAAAGTAGCCTGAATTACTCCATCAACTTCCTCTTTAGGAATGGAGTAGCAAACCTCCTTCTCGAAATCGCCCTTCCCGCTATCCTGCATCGCTTTGGCGATAAAGGCACTCATGGTGGTGGAATAGACGGGGATATTCTGACGCAGAAAGGAGATATAGCCGCTATGGTCAATATGCGCATGGGAGAGAAGCACGCCATCTATGGTGAACTCCCGATAAAGGGGGGATGATTCGAATCGGCGCCAAAGGGCTTCACCAGCAATGTCATCACGGTAGATACCCCGCAGAGGGGGCAAAAGCTCCATCTCCAGGAGATCGAGGAGTCCAGCACCAGCCCGAGGTTTTAGGTATTCCTCAAAATAAAGGTAGCGCCGGGCAAAAGAGGTGCCAAAGTCGAAAAAGAGGGCAGTCTTTTCTTCTTCAAGGAGTACCTTGTTTCCTCCAATTTCCTTCACACCACCGTAGAAAGTTAGGCTGAGCATTTCATAACCATTATACTCTATATTACTTCAAGCGCCATCTGTTTTGGGTAAAAGACAAAGGGGTCTATTTTTGTCACCCTGAGCGAATTATCGAAGGGGGACACAGTCCCCCTTCGAGGCTTCCCCGGGGGGAGTTTCGAGGGGGTTCAAGAACCCCCTCGATTAAAGCGAAGGGTCTAGATTCTGAGCCTGTCCGAAAAGTCCTACTACTTGCGGAGGAAGGAGACTTTGATATGTTTATAGCTTAACCCATATCAGAGACTCCGCCCTTTAGGGCGGAGAGCATCACCATTACCTCCAACAGCGGTGTTTACACCGCCATAAGACAAGCGACCTAAAGGTCACCTTTGGAGGCTAGAGCTAGTGAAGCTCCCCAGCCTGAAGGCTGGGGTCTCTTTGCCTACCCTACTAAAGAGAAACTTTTGGCGCGAAATTGAGGCTGGAGTTTTCAGACAAACTCAGAACGACAAGTAAACTGGCTAAACAAGCTCAAGAGACCTTGCTTGACCACGCCAGTTCAACTACAATGATTGGGGTGAAGAAAGATGCTTGAGCTTTTGTCGGAGAAAATAGGGAACGTTTTTAAGAGCTTGAGTGGGAAGGGGAGGCTCAATGAGAAAGACGTGGACGAGGCACTGCGTCAAGTAAGGCTAGCACTCCTTGAAGCAGATGTGAATCTGAAGGTAGTAAAGGAGTTTACCTCCAAGGTGAGGGAGCGCTCGCTTACTAGCCAGGTTTTGCAGAGCCTAACCCCAGCTCAGCAGGTGATAAAAATTGTCCATGAGGAGCTTATAGCTATCCTTGGTGGCAAGCAGAGCTGGCTCGTCCCTGCTGGTCACCCCCCTTCCAGATTGATGCTGGTAGGGCTTCAGGGCAGTGGCAAAACAACTACAGCTGCAAAGCTGGCTTTACATCTCAGGCGCTCTGGGCAGAACCCCCTACTAGTGGCTGCTGATACCCGTCGACCGGCTGCTATAGAGCAGGTCATTATCCTGGGTAAGCAACTTGACATCCCTGTTTATGCTGAAGACCATAAGGTGGCACCGGTAACCATTTGTACTCAAGCTGTTAAGCGGGCTAAAGAGTTGGCAGCTAGTTGGCTTGTAGTGGATACTCAGGGTCGCCTCCACATCGATGAGGCTATGATGGAGGAGCTGGTAGAGGTGAAGAAAGCACTTCAGCCCTCTGAAGTGTTGCTAGTCGTGGATGCCATGACGGGGCAGGAAGCAGTGCGGGTGGCTGATGAATTCAACGCCAGGGTGGGACTAACGGGGCTAATACTTACCAAGATGGATGGGGATGCACGAGGCGGTGCTGCTCTATCTATCAAGTCGGTTACCGGGGTGCCGATCAAGTTCATTGGAACAGGAGAAAAGGTTGATGCTTTTGAGCCCTTCCATCCTGATCGCCTAGCTTCTCGTATCCTTGGTATGGGGGACATGCTCACCCTTATCGAAAGAGCGGAGAAGGTGGTTGATGAGCGGCGGGCTAAGGAGATAGAGAAGAAGATGCGCACGGCTACTTTCAATCTGGAGGACTTCCTGGAGCAGCTACAGCAGGTTGAGAAGATGGGGCCTCTGAGCCAGTTAGTGGAAATGATCCCCGGGCTTTCCTCCTTAGCTCGTCGGCTGCCCGAAGAGATGGACGAAAAACAACTGAAGAAGGTGGAAGCGATAATATTCTCTATGACCAAAGAGGAGCGTCAGCACCCTGACATAATTGATGGCAGTCGGCGAAGACGCATTGCCCGGGGTAGCGGAACTACTCCTCAGGATATCAACCGGCTCCTTAATCAATTTCGCCAGGCACAAAAGCTAATGAAGCAATTAGAGTCAAGGAAAGCGGGCATATTGTCTATGCTGAAGTAAAGTTTACTCTAAGTAATCCTTTAATTTCCTACTACGAGTGGGATGACGTAACTTGCGCAGTGCTTTAGCCTCAATTTGTCTGATTCGCTCTCGGGTTACTTTAAATTCCCTGCCTACCTCCTCTAGAGTGCGGCCTCGCCCATCCTCAAGCCCAAACCTTAATCTGAGCACTTTCTGCTCCCGGGGGGTGAGCGTATCTAGCACACTAGATATCTGCTCCTTAAGCAATTCATAAGAAGCAGTATCAACGGGGGAGGCAATCTTACGATCCTCGATAAAGTCCCCTAAGTGAGTATCTTCCTCCTCTCCAATCGGGGTTTCTAAAGAGACTGGTTCCTGAGATATTTTAAGGATCTCCTCTACCTTCTCTGGAGGCATTTCCATATGTTCGCTAATCTCCTCAATGGTTGGCTCCCGTCCATATTCTTGAGTTAAACGGCGGGTTGTCCTATGGAGTCTAGTAATAGTCTCTACCATGTGCACCGGGATACGGATAGTCCGTGCCTGGTCTGCTATCGCCCGGGTGATCGACTGGCGAATCCACCAAGTAGCGTAAGTACTGAATTTATAGCCTCTGCGGTAATCAAACTTCTCCACTGCCCGAAGGAGACCTATATTTCCCTCTTGGATCACATCGAGGAATGACATCCCTCGCTCTATGTACTTCTTAGCTACACTGACTACAAGCCTCAGATTGGCTTCGACGAGACGTTCTTCTGCTTTCCTTCCCTTTTGCTTAATGCCCTCTAGATGCCTTTGAAATCGTTCCTCAAAAGGCTTAAGGCTATTAAGAAAGTCGGGGGCATGAAGCAGGTCACCTAACTTGGCTGGCAATCTTCTGTCAATAATATCGAGAAGTTCGGGTTGTAGGAGGGAGCTGGCAAGGGAAAGATCCTTTAAAGATTGTTCCACTTTGCTCCGGCTTTTATCTATTCTCTGGGACACAGCTTCTATCAATTGCTCACTGAGTTCTCTATCCAAGGCAGCTCGCAATTCAGGATTTGAAATCCTCTTGACAAGAAGTTCGTGCGGAGCCGAAGCGAGTTGCTCCTCTACAGCCTGGAGAAGAGGGAAAGCTTCTTCTAGTCGCCCTAGTAGCACAGTAACCACATCCATAGCAGATGGTGGTTTCCTTAATTTGTAGGAACATTCCTCCTCTATCTCGTTGATATAATCCTTTTCCTCTTTGCTCCTAGCCAAAGTCTTCTCCTCCTCTGCGGTAAGGAGAGAAATTCTGCCAATTTGACGCAGGTACAGGCGCACTGGATCATCAGCTAGCTCCAGTTGTTCAAGATCTAACTTGGCTTCTAACTCTGGCAGAGGTTCGACTTCCACAGTCTTCTCTTCCTCTGGGGGCTCTACCTCATGCCACGCCGGTGCTGGCTCTGCCTCTTCACCTTCCCCGGGTAACACGGCATGAATATCTTCTAGTGGCTCGGCTTCTAACTCGGAGCTAGTCTCAATATCCTCAGAACTCAAGTGCTCCTTCTTTTGAGGACTCATACTTTATCTCCTAGCCTTTGGGTTTACTTTTCCTTTGGAGGAAGACCTCTCTCAGTTGGGTATTGAGCCTCACTGCCAATTGTTGTATCTCTTCTAATTCAGCAGCATTGCCCTCAGATTGAACATCTGAAATCAACCACTCCTCTTTTGATTTCAAGTCTCTTAGCCATCGCTCCTGCAAGCGGTAAAGGCACTCACGGAGGGCATGTTCTTGTTCCTCTTCATTCAGTGGAGGGAGGGCTTTGGTCAAAAGGGCATCTAAATGCTCCTGAAGGGTGGTATCAAGCCCTTGGCGCATTGAATCGAGGTCAGTAGCATTACGCCAAGCAAGGAAAATTTCACGGTTTTCACTACGGGGAAAGAGATCGGCTGAGAACTCTGTGGCATGGCTCCTTAGCTGTGGGTAATGGACCAGCAAAGAAAGGCAGTATTCTGCCAACGGGTCGTTGGAAGATAGAAGAGGGATGAGCGTAGAAGGCTGCACTATTTCGCCTTCCCCCTTTAACTTAGCTGGTCGCTTCAAGCGACTAAGAGCCGAAGCCAGGTTTTGCTCATCTATAGCTACCAGCCGGGCTAGTTTTTGCAGGTAGTGAGCTTGGCGGACGGGGTGTTTAATTCCAGCAATAACTGGTAATAATTGGTCTACAGCCAACGATTTATCTTTCAACTTGGTCAAGTCAAGTTTGGAAACAATAAGGTCAAAGGTATAATCAACTACTGGTGGTGCCTCCTCTAGCAGACGCCCCCATTCCTCGGGACTTTCCTTAATAATATCGTCAGGATCCTTGCCTGGAGGCAAGACCATGACTCTTATCTCTGCATCGATAAAGTTTTCATACTTTACTAATCCCGCTGAGGTAAGCAGGGGCACCACCTTCTGGTCGAAGGTGTGGCTGGCTACCTCAATGCCTCGCAGCGTCGCCATTTCACCAGCAGCATCAGCGTCAAGCGCCAGCGTGAGATTCTTGGTCAGCTTCTTGATCATGCCCACCTGTCTCTCAGTAAGAGCCGTCCCCAGAGAAGCAACTACATTATTGAAGCCATATTGGTGGGCAACAATGACGTCCATATAACCTTCTACCACCACCGCCAGGTCTTGCTTTCTAATAGCAGATTTAGCCCGGTCAATACCATAAAGGGCACCACTTTTGTCAAATATGAGGGTCTGAGGTGAGTTGAGGTATTTGGGCAAGGAATCATCCAGGGCTCGTGCTCCAAAGCCCCAAACCCTTCCAGCTATGTCTCGAATAGGAAACATCAGTCGATTGCGGAAGCGGTCATAGGTTCCCCCTTGTTCCTTCTCCACCAGCAGACCGGCAGCTACCAACTCATCCTCCTGATAGCCTCTTCTCGTTAATTGCTCCCGCAATGCTTCCCAACTATCTGGGCTGAAGCCCAATTGAAATTCCTCAATCGTTTTATCCGAGATACCCCGCTGGGCTAGATAATTTCGGATCCCCTCACCTGCTGAGGAGCTAAGAAGCAAATAATGATAATATTCAGCAGCAGCCTCGTTTATCTCCTTCAACCTCTCCGCCTCCCTTTGGCTTTCGTCAGGCTGTTTAGGGGTAAGGGAGACCCCCGCCTTTTGGGCCAGAATTCGCAGTGCTTCACCAAAATCAACCCCCTCCTTTCTCATCACGAAGGAGAAGACGTCACCTCCTGTTCCACAGGCTCCAAAGCAATGCCAGCTCTGGCGCTCGGGGAAAACATAGAAGGAGGGAACCCTTTCTGGATGGAAGGGGCATAGGGCTTTGAAGTTGCGGCCTGCCTTTTTCAAGCCGGGGACATAATCGGAAACTATCTCCACTATGTCCACTCTTTGCTTTGTTTCATCAATAACGCCCATCTAAAGCTCCGATTTCGAAGGCAGCTGTGGAACCCCGCTAGTGCACAATTCTCAGCTTTCTACACCTATGGCTTGTAACCTAACTGCCGGTAACCTCCTCAGCCGACAAAGACCATTGGCCAGTCTTGCCAAACCGATGTAGGTAACGGAACATATCCAATGTGGCCCAGACACCGAGACCTCCCCCAGTGATGAACTTAACGAGTCCCCAGAAGATTTGCCCCCGGTAAAAGCGATCGAAACCAAAAAAGCCGAGGGTGATCCCAAAGAGCAGCAAAGTCACCAAGTTCCCCCACCACTGTATACTGCCTACCTCTCTTATGGCTCACCTCCTTCAGTTTTATACTTGAGAATGCCGCAGCTGTCTTAATTATATATCCTTTTCACTCCCTCTACATAGCACTTTATCTTTCCGAAATGTTCAAAAAGGGTCCAACTCATCAGCTACTCGAAGAGCATACTGGTCGGTCATCCCAGCAATATAGTCTACTACTCTTCGGGCTAACAGCTCGTTGTAGAGAGCATACTCCCGGGGTAGCTTTTCTTCGTGTTTCATAAAATACTCATAAAGCAGACGAACCACTCTCCTTGCCTTATTCGCCTCTTCTTTTGCCAAGCTGGTGTCATACACCCTTTTAAAAAGGAACTCCCTCAGGGCATTCATTGTCTCATTGACTGAGGGACTCATGCCAATAGTCGGTGGTATTTGCCCACTTGTCAGGTCCTCACCCCTAGCTGCCCAGGAGTAGTCTACAATGTCGCAGATTATGGTATTAATTCGCTCAGAGGGAGAACCCCCCAGCACGGAGATAGCTGAGTGAGGAAGCTCGCCCTGCCCAATAATGCCGGCTCGCAAAGCATCTTCGATATCATGATTTATATAGGCAGCAACATCAGCGATTTTGCATACCTGCCCTTCCAGGGTATTTAAGGTTTCCCACCCCTCACCTAAAATGTCCATTCTCGTCTTTGAGTGCTTCAAAATGCCCTCCCTTACCTCCCAAGTGAGGTTGAGTCCTTCCCCTCCTTTCTCTTTCTCTAGGAAGTCTACCACCCTCAGGCTTTGCTCATTATGCCTGAAGCCAAAGGGTGAGATCTCATTCAAAACCTCCTCTCCTATATGACCAAAGGGGGTGTGCCCCAAGTCATGCCCTAAGGCAATTGCCTCTGTCAGGTCTTCATTGAGATTTAAAGCACGAGCAATAGAGCGGGCGATTTGGGAGACCTCCAAAGTATGGGTCAATCGAGTCACATAATGGTCACCCCGAGGGGCAATAAAGACCTGGGTCTTATGCTTCAAGCGGCGGAAGGCCTTGCAATGAATGATGCGGTCTCGGTCACGCTGAAAGGCAGTCCGCATAGGGCAGGGCTCCTCAGGCTTGAGCCTTCCTCGGGATAACCTGCCCTTCATAGCATAAGGGGAAAGATGCTCCTCCTTTTCTTCCAGCCAAAGACGGATATTATGGCGAGGCAAATCCACGGTTCCTAAATGGTGCGAGCTAGCCTGCGTACGTGAGAGGGACGACCAGCCAATCCTTCCTCTGCTATAGAAATTATTGCCCTGGTGTGCTCGATCGCGTCAGGATTAACTGAGACAGAGGTAATTCCCCATTCCACTAGCTTGGTGGTAAGCTCAGGGTAGACTGAAGGTGCCTCCCCGCAGATGGAGCTGGTTACCCCTCTTTCTGTGGCTGTCTTGATAGCCTTCTCTAGACACCAAAGCACAGCCTCATCCCGCTCGTCAAATAGCTCAGCTAACCTTGGGCTGTCCCTATCTATACCAAGGGTAAGCTGGGTTAAGTCATTGGAGCCAATGGAGATACCATCAATGCCCACATCTATAAATTTATCCAGCAGGATGATGTTAGAGGGCACCTCAACCATCATCCACAGCTTAAAGTCTGGTGATTGAACCAGCCCTTCCGACTCCAATACCCTTTTGGCTTCAGCCATCCCCCTCACCCTACGCACAAAGGGTATCATCACCCACAGGTTGGCGAAGCCTTCCCTTACTTTCTTTATCGCCTCTATTTCCAGTTTAAAGATGTCACGCTCCCTGATATAGCGTGAGCACCCCCTATAGCCCAACATGGGATTCTCTTCTATCTCCTCATATTGCTCCCCACCTTTAAGATTACGGTATTCGTTGGTCTTAAAGTCAGTGGTTCGGTAAACTACTGGCCTGGGGTTAAAAGCTTGAGCAAAGGTGGCAATGCCCTGGGCGAGCTTATCCACAAACTCCTTACCCCTATTTTGGGCGAGCATGTAGCGGGGGTGCTCGCCAATATCAGCGATCATAAACTCAGCTCGGAGAAGCCCGACACCATCTACATCTCGGGCAGCTACGGCTTCCGCTAACTCCGGATCCGCCAGATTGACATAGACCTTGGTGTGGGTCTTCACTCGCTCCTTCAGCACAGCCGGAGCCTCTATTTTTTCCTCCCTTAATACTCTGCCCTCATAGACCTTCCCTTTTGAACCATCCACGGTGATCAATTGCTCCTCTTTCAGCACTTTGGTAGCATTCCCCGTCCCTACCACACAAGGGACACCCATCTCTCTGCTGACTATGGCAGCGTGGCAGGTTCTGCCGCCGCGGTCAGTCACAATACCTACTGCCCTCTTCATAGCCGGGACAAAGTCAGGGGTGGTCATCTCAGCTACCAGCACTTCACCTTCTTCCACCTTGCCTATTTCAGAGGCACGGTGAACTATCTGGGCTGGGCCGGCAGCTATACCGGGACTAGCTGGTATGCCACTAAGGAGTTGAACGCCTTCCACCTCTTCCTCTGGCTCCCTTGGAGGTTTTATGGTAGTCACGGGGCGAGTCTGCACAATATAAAGTTTGCCTTTCTCCTTAGCCCACTCGATATCCTGGGGGAATTGATATAGAGCTTCAATCGCCTTAGCTATCTTAGCTAAGGCGACGATATCCTCGTCTGTTAACTTCTGCCGAGTTTGGTCTGAGGCAGGAACCGGCACCTTGATATTGCTTTCCTCTTCATCCTTCTTCGCTGGGTTCTTCACCAGCTGCCACTCCTGTTTAGCTATGTCTTTTTCTAGAATCCTCAGCTCTTCTTTATCGATTATGTATAAGTCAGGGGTTAAATCACCTGAAACCACTGTCTCTCCTAGTCCGTAGGCTGCTTCAATAACAATCTTGCTCTCATCATTACTCATCGGCTCCAGGGTAAACATGACGCCGGCAGCCTCTGACTGCACCATCTTTTGCACCGGGACAGCGATGCCTATCTTTAGATGGTCAAAGCCATGCTGAACTCGATAGAAAATGGCTCGGGGCTCAAAGAGGGAAGCCCAGCAGCCTTGCACTGCTACTACTACTTTGAGGTCCCCGTGCACATTAAGAAAGGTGCGCTGCTGACCAGCGAAAGAAGCCTCTGGTAAGTCCTCAGCAGTAGCCGAGGACCTCACGGCCACCAAGCCCCGCCCCATTTTTTGATAGGCTTGTTTTATTTCCTCGGCTATCTTAGAGGGCATAGAAGCTTCGCTAATTAGCTCTTTAATCTGGGAGGCCACCTCTTCCAGCCTCTTACTATCTTTAGGGTCTAGGTGCTCAAGATAGTTGCGGATTTTTTCAGTGATTTTAGCTTCTTCTAGAAAATAGAAGTAGGCATCAGCGGTGACAATGAAACCAGGCGGGACGGGGACTTGGGCTTTGGTCATCTCCCCCAGGTTTGCCCCCTTGCCACCAGCAAGGGGGATATCTGCTTTGCCAACTTCCTCAAACCAAGCAATCACCTTCAAGGGTTTTTCCATTGGAGTCCTCCTCTATTCATTTCAGGACCTCAACGGGCAAATCAATGTGGTATTCCCTCAAGGCAGCCTCTATCATCGCTTTGGTTTTCTCATCTGGTTCAGTAAGAGGCAAGCGAGGTTTACCTACGGGAAAGCCTATATAGTTAAGGGCATGCTTAATGGGTATAGGGTTGGAAACAACAAATAGGGCGTTAAATAAAGGCAATAGCTCTCGGTGAATCTGAGCTGCCTCCTCTATTTTGCCGCTGAGGAGCTTTTCCATCATTTCCCCGATTTGATTGCCCACCAGATGAGAGGCAACGCTAATAACCCCGTAACCCCCTAAAGCCAAGATGGGCAGGGTATCTCCATCGTTACCACTATAAACCAGGAAATCTTTTTTGGTGCTGTGGAGAATCTTGGCAATCTGCTCTAAATTACTGCTAGCCTCCTTTACCCCCACAATATTATCGATCTGAGATAGCTTAATAGTAGTGTCTGCCGATAGGCTGGTAACCGTCCTGCTGGGCACATTATACAGGATACAGGGCAGGCTGGTGCTTTCAGCAATCGCTTTGAAGTGCTGAAACAAACCCTCTTGGGTTGGCTTATTGTAGTAGGGGACCACCAGCAAGACAGCATCAACCCCAACCCTCTCTGCCTCTCTGGTCAGTTTTATACTCTCACTGGTGCTATAACTACCTGTGCCAGCTATCACCCCTTGCCCTATTGCTGACTTCACTTCAGCGAAGAGGCGCAGCTTCTCCTCCTTAGTTAAGGTAGGGCACTCACCCGTGGTGCCTGAAACCACTACCCCTTGACTCCCTGACTTGAGTAAAGCCTGGGCTAATCTCTTTGCCTGCTGGTAATCTACCTCCCCCTTTTCATCAAAGGGAGTTACCATTGCTGTGATAAGCCGACCGATTTTTGCCAATTCTTAGCTCCTTAGAGAGTGTTTAATTGTCACCTGAGCACTCGCGAAGGGTTTCTGGATTCTTCCCCTTCGCTTCGTTCAGGGTCAGAATGACAGGCAGGATTGCTACAGGTTTCTAATTTCTCCCTTTTGTGTTTTTTGAACCCCTCTTTATATCCAGCCTCTTTGGATCATCTCCTCAGCTATCTGGATGGCATTAAGGGCAGCCCCCTTACGCAGATTATCACTGACAATCCAAAGGGCTAGACCATTGGGGTGGGAGGCATCTTGCCGAATCCGCCCCACAAACACCTCGTCTTTGTCCGCTGCTAGCCAAGGGTAAGGATAAAGCCTGTTAGCGGTGTCATCCATCACCTCAACCCCAGGGGCTTGAGCCAGGATATGCCTTGCTTCCTCAGGGGACATAGGAGAGGTAAATTCTGCCTGGACGGCTTCGCTGTGTCCGATATATACCGGTACCCGCACACAGGTAGCTGATATGGCTATATCTGGGGCATGCATAATCTTGCGTGTTTCCTCTACCATCTTCCACTCTTCCTTGGTGTAACCATTTTCTAAGAAGAGGTCAATCTCTGGCAACAGGTTGAAGGCAATTTGGTGGGGATAGACCTGAGGTGTTGTCTTGCCTCCCTCAAGGACAATCTTGGACTGGGCACTTAGCTCTTCCATAGCAGCAGCCCCTGTTCCTGAGACAGACTGATACGTAGAAACAGTGAACCGCTTAATAGGATTAACCTTATGTAGCGGGTAAAGCACTACCACCATCTGAATCGTCGAGCAGTTGGGGTTAGCAATAATTCCCCGATGGTTTTTTATATCCTCAGCATTAACCTCAGGCACCACCAAGGGGACGTCTGGCTCCATCCTAAAGGCAGCACTATTATCGACCACTGCTGCTCCAGCTTTTGCCGCTATAGGGGAGAAGTGGCGACTAATCTCAGCCCCGGCAGAGAAGAGAGCGATATCTACATCCTTAAAGGATCCTTCGGTTGTCTCCTGGACCTCTAATTCCTGATGATTGACCTTTAACCTTCTGCCATGCGAGCGGTCTGAGGCGTAAAGCTGAATTGAAGCCATGGGGAAGCGACGCTGCTCCAGTACCTTAATGAACTCTTGCCCCACCAGCCCGGTGGCACCAACAATGGCAACACGAAATCCCTGCATTCTTACAACCCTAATAGTTTGTCTAAGCCGTAGGTTAGCCCTTTAAGTTCGCCTACTTTCTTGATGGCTAAGATTACGCCGGGCATGTAGCACTCCCGATTTATGGTGTCATGGCGAAGGGTCAGCGTCTGTCCTGCTGTGCCAAAGACTACTTCCTGGTGAGCCATTAGCCCAGGTAGGCGCATGCTATGGAGCGCGATGCCCTCTAACTCCCCTCCCCTAGTACCACTAAGACTTTCCTTTTGATGGGTGGAATAAAGAAAGGGCTTGCCCCTTGCCTCCAGCATAGCTCTGGCAGTGGAGAGGGCTGTCCCTGAGGGTGCATCTAGCTTTTGCGCATGGTGCATCTCAATGATTTCCGCATGATCAAAGAATTTGGCTGCTATCTTAGTTAGGTGAATCATCACCACAGCCCCCAGGGCGAAATTGGGGGCCACTATTGCCCCCACCTCGTTGGCTTTGGCTAGTTGATCAATCTCAGCCAGGTTTTCTGCTGAGAGACCAGTAGTGCCAATAACCAGGTTGACTTTTCGTTTTGCCGCGGTTCGCACCGCAGGCAAGGTAGCCTCGGCTACACTAAAGTCTACCAAGACTTCGGGATAAGTTTGCTCCAGAAGGGCTTCCAAATTTGAAGAAAGGGGAATATCCCTAGACTGGTCTGGTAAGGGGAGGTATTCTTCACTAGCCCTCTTATCCACAGCCCCTACAGGACTTAGTTGAGGATCAGCACATAGGGCATTAATTACCTCTCTCCCCATCCTTCCCAAGGCACCGTGGACTACCACCCTTATAGGCATGTTGCTTCCTTTCTTAATCGCTCTTACTCGGAGTAAAGTCGCCCCTAGGGCGAAGATAACGCCTGCTGCCTGGACTATTCCTTGCACCGCGTTGATCATCAGCGTATCTTCTGTGAGGGTAGCCTCGGCTTGATGAATCCGTTTTCTTTGGTCCTTTACCCATCTGCGCAAGCCCTTGAAACACGGCACGACGGGAAAGACTAATTTTCCCCTGGCGGT
This sequence comes from uncultured Dehalococcoidia bacterium, assembly GCA_964457045.1. Lineage (GTDB taxonomy): Bacteria > Chloroflexota > Dehalococcoidia > UBA2247 > RBG-13-53-26 > CAYWDP01. Next base: position 7,545 of record CAYWDP010000022.1, on the reverse strand, counting down.
CGATATCGGTCACCATGACCATGATCTCATCACCCACTTTGACTACATCCTCCACGCTGGGCACCCGATAATCAGCAAGTTCACTTATATGAACCAATCCTTCCTTGCCAGGAAGGATCTCAACCAAAGCCCCGTAGCTGAATAGACGGGTCACCTTTCCTGTGTAAATACCACCGACCTCCACCTCTGTAGTCAGGCTTTCAATCATCCTTATCGCCTTCTGAGCTGCCTCAGCATCAGTTGAGCCAATAAGCACAGTACCATCATTTTCAATATCTATAGTTGCCTTTGTCTGCTCAATAATAGATCTTATCATCTTGCCGCCAGGCCCAATGACATTCCCAATCTTACTGGGGTCGATGGTTATCTTAAACATTCGGGGCGCATATTTGCTCAGCTCAGGGCGGCTAGAGGCAATAGTCTCCTGCATCTTAGTGAGGATAAAGCTTCGAGCTTGGCGAGCTTCGCTAAAAGCTTTCTCCAAAATCTCATAGCTTATGCCTTTGAGTTTGATATCTAGTTGCAGGCCTGTTATCCCGGTTGCAGTGCCTGCCACCTTGAAGTCCATATCACCATAGGCATCCTCCATACCTTCAAGGTCAGTCAGGATAGCATATTGGCCGCTTTCCTCAGTAACCAAGCCCATAGCTATCCCTGCCACTGGTGCCTTAATAGGTATCCCAGCGTCCATCAGGGATAAACTACTGCTGCAAACAGAAGCCATGGAGGTACTGCCGTTAGAGCTAAGAACTTCGGAGACCAGTCGGATAGTATAAGGGAAATCATCCTCTGGCGGAATTACTGGGGTAAGAGCTCTCTCTACTAAAGCACCATGCCCAATCTCGCGGCGTCCTGGGGTGCCTATGCGTCTCACCTCCCCTGTGGAGAAAGGGGGGAAGTTATAATGATGCATAAAGCGCTTGCTCTCCTCCAGGGTAAGATCATCCAATAATTGCTCATCCCCCACTGAACCAAGGGTAGCAATATTTAGGACTTGAGTCAGACCTCGGGTGAATAAACCTGAGCCGTGGGTGCGGGGAAGGAGACCCACTTCACACTGGATGGGGCGAATTTCTGTCAAGCCGCGACCATCAGGACGGATGCCTCTCTCCAAGATGCTTGCTCTTAACTCTGTCTTTATCTTGGCTTCGAGCAAAGAGAGGATTTCCTGAGGAGGATACTTCCCTCCCAATTTTTCCACTAATTCTTTCTTCAGGGTTGACAGTGCCTCATCTCGTTCTATTTTCCCCTTGCCAATCATCTGGGCAATCTTGCCATCAAGAGCAGATGAGATAGCTGACTCCAGCTCAGGGTCGGCTCCAGCAACTTTGAATTCCATTTTAGGGTGGCCACAGATACCCTGTAGTTGTTCCTGCAGTCCAATAATCTGCTGATTAGCCTGCTGACCAAACTTGATTGCCTCTAGGATAAGCTCTTCCGATGCCTCTTTAGCCCCTCCTTCTACCATTACCACTGCCTCTTTGGTGCCGGCAACCACCAGGTCAATAAGGCTCTCTTGAAGCTGGCTAAAGGTGGGGTTAACCAGGAATTCTCCATTGAGGTAACCAACACGGACAGCGCCCACCGGTCCCTCAAAGGGGATTTCGGATAGGGACAGAGCAGTGGAGGCACCTATAATGGCTAACACATCGGGGGAAATCTCCTGATCTACCGAGAGAACAGTAGCTACAATCTGCACCTCGTGGTGAAAACCCTTGGGAAAGAGAGGGCGAAGGGGACGGTCAGTGAGTCGGCTGGAAAGAACTGCTTGCTGACTGGGGCGTCCTTCTCTCCTAAAGAATCCTCCTGGAATCTTGCCAGCAGCGTAAAGTCTCTCCTCATAATCTACCGTTAATGGAAGGAAATCGACCCCTTCCCTTGGTTCTTTAGCAGCACAAGCCGTGACTAGCATCACTATATCACCGTAACCTACAGTAACAGAACTGTTGGCTTGTCTGGCCAGTTCCCCTGCCTTCAAGGTGAGTGTCTTTCCCCCAATTACACTTTCTACCATGTGCAACATATTAAATAAAACCTCCTGCTAGGATACCAATATGAAATACTTCAGGGGTCTGCTAATATAATCTATCTCCGCAGACCAAGCTTAGCGATGAGAGCCTGATAGCGAGCCAAGTCCTCTCTCTTTAAATAGGCTAGCAGCCTCCTTCGTTGTCCTACCAGCTTAAGCAGTCCCCGCTGAGAGTGGTGGTCATGGCGGTGTACTTTCAAGTGCTCAGTTAACTGGTTTATCCTTTCAGTGAGAAGGGCGACCTGAACCTCTGTGGAACCCGTATCCTTCTCACGAAGTCTAAACTCTTCTACGATAGCGCTTTTCCCTTCCTTTTCCACTTTGTGCTCCAATTTATTCTATACAATTAGATTATAACACGAGTCAAGTAAGGTGCAAACTAAAAATCTCTCGAGATTGATATAATGAAAAGGCTGCGCCCCTCGTCCCAGTAAAGAGGCTCACAGGCCCAAAACTGGTGAAAAGGGGAAGCACCATCATGAGATATTATGGCATAAACATCCACAAAAAGTATAGTGTTTATACAGTGAGAGCGCTGAAAAAAAGGCTACTTTTTAACCTCGTCCCCTCACGTGGGCGATCTAGTTTTTCGCCTACCGCCATCATGATAGCCTCCCGAGCTGATGTCACAACATAGTTACTCCGCCATCAACGCTAATGGTTTGTCCAGTGATATACGAGGCGCAGTCAGAGGCTAAGAAAACAACCGTGTTGGCTATATCCTGTGCGCTACCCAGTCGGCCTAAAGGGGAAGCTTTTGCGATCCTTCGTAACACTTCGGGGGTGTAAAAATCGAGCCCCTGCCTCCAAAAGCTTCCCTCCCCTACATCATCGGAGCTTCCCGGAACGACCCAGCCAGGGCACACAACATTAATGTTTATCCCATAGCGACCTAACTCCCTAGCCAAAGCCTTGGAAAGGGAGATAACGGCACCTTTGGTTCCTGAGTATATGGCTGTGTTCGCTACTCCAACGCGGCCTGCGCCAGAGCTGATATTGATAATTTTGCCGTATCTTCTCTCTATCATGTGATCCATCACAGCCCTGGTGCAGTTTATGACACTCCAGTAGTTTAAACTTATCTCCTTCTCGCATTCTTCTCTAGGTTTCTCCACAAACGGCCTCTGACGTGCCATGCCAACATTGTTAACTAGCACGTCTATCCTATCGAACCTCTCCAAGGTCTTCTTCACCATTGCTTGCACTGAATCCCAATCGGTCACATCTGTTTTGACCAATATAGCCTGACCGCCCAAGGCATTGGCGTCGTCTACCGTTTTCTGCCCTTGCTTTTCGTCTATTTCAGCGTTTACTATGTTTGACCCTTCCCTAGCAAAAGTTAGGACGATACCCCGGCCGATATTAGAACCTCCTCCAGTAACGATGACCGTTTTCCCTGTTAAACCCAGATCTATTTCCAACCTCCCTTCAGCATTGTAGGTATGTTTGCAGCAAGGCTTCTCAAGCCCCAGGTCAGGTGTATCCTCGCGCCCTGGGTTCTGCTCACTGATCCTAGCCTTCGGTTGAAGGTTTCCCTGCAGGCTTGTGCTTCAATATCGAGCTCCCACTGACAACAGACTATTTCTTTCCCTCAGGCGGAGCTGGATTAACGTAGCCCTTTAGTAAGGTAGGTATACACCTTTCCACTTCTTCCCAGGTCCACCTATCCTCCTTCTCCCAATCCCTGGCAAAGGTAACTGTTTCTAAAGGAGGTGACCAGTAGCAGAGTTTGTGCCCTGCAGCGGTAAATATGCAGCCATTTATGTGACCAGCTTCACTGCTGCAAAGGAAGGCTGCAATGGTACCCATATGTTCTGGAGGGGCTATGTGCTTTGCCTCCTCCAACATCTCTTGACTCCAAAGCCCAGCTTCGACCCTCTTCATAAAGTTGGCGATCAGCTCCGGATCCTCAAAGAACCTTGTTCGTGCTGCCGGGGCAATAGCATTACAGGTCACTCCATATCTACCCATCTCCCAGGCAGTAGCATAGGTCAAGCTGGCAATCCCTCCTTTGGCAGCACTATAATTTACGGCTCCGTAAGTCCCTAATTGCTCGTGAGAGGTACAATTCAATATCCTCCCATATCTCTGCTGCCTCATCAGGACGCAAGCATGCCTGGAAAGGTTGAAGGTTCCTTTAAGATGGACAGCTATCACCCTATCCCATTCCTCCTCTGGCATATTGAAGATCAGTCTAGGTTTAGCAATCCCAGCTATGTTACATAAAATATCTATCCTGCCGAAGTTATCTACACAGGTTCTAATCATATCCTCAGCAGCCTTAAAATCAGCTACATCGCCATAATGAGGGACTGCCTTTACGCCTGATTTCTGGCACTCCGCTGCTACTTCATCAGCGGGTGTCTTATCGGCCCCCGTTCCATCTGTAGCCCCTCCTAGGTCGCAGACAACGATATTAGCCCCTTCCTCAGCCAGTGCCAAAGCTACTGCCCTGCCAATCCCTCTGCCAGCACCAGTTACCACTGCATTTTTGCCCTTTAATCTTTCCCCCATTCCAATTCAGTCTATCACAGTTTCTCAGACCTGTGAATACAGGATCAAAAGGCTCGCCAACGGGCGGATTCTCGAATGAATCCACCATCAGAGACAGATTCAGAAGCGCCAACCTGTAGCGGAGATAGGTTTGAAGTGCTATAGTTTAGCAAAGGGTGTATTGCGCTAAGCAGAGCGAAGGGATTTCGAGGGAGTAGAGTAAGGGTTTGAGTAAGGACTGCAATGGAAATACGTTAAAGAGACAGATGAGCACCGCTCTGAAATAACTGAAAAGGCGGAGGAGGGTACGAAATGTACGAGTGGGAACTTCCTGATTCTATTTTCAATGCGTGGGTACGACTGCGCCAGGCCTGGGAAGCTATGGAAAGACTTTTGGCAACCGAGCTTGACATGTACCATACCACCCTTTATCAGATCGACATTCTAATGATTCTGAGCGTGGCCAAAGTGCCCCTAACCCCAAGTGAGATAGCTTCCTATAGATTTCGGGAAAAGCATACTACCTCTGAACTGATTACACGGATGGAAAAAGCCGGCTACGTGAAAAAGGTCAGGGGCCCGAAGGACCAGAGATCCTTAAAGATCCAGATGCAACTGAGGGGGGAGGAACTCTTGAAGCAAGCAGTGGGTTCTGGGTTTGCCTATGCCCGCCGGGTAATGAAGTCGGTGCTCTCTGACGAGGAGATCAAGCAATTAGACCAACTCTTAAAGAAGCTACGCAATGGTGCCCTGCAGGAACTGGGTCTGACAACAGAACCACTGCCAGATACCCTCGATGCCATGAGGATGTTAACTGGCTGGGAATGAGCAGGTCTTCGCCTTTCCCATAATCTGATTTATGACCACTTCCAGATCTTCCACCCATACCCATAATCATGGAAGCTAATGATAGCTCCCAAGCGATCCTTTCGTTCCCGAACATTTCGTTCACGAATTGACAAGGCAGCGGACTCACGTTAGGCTAAAAGAAAACCCATACCTTTTTCAACGACTATGAGGGGTAAAGATGCTTGTAGCTGGCATTGACATCGGCTCGCGCGGCGCTAAGGGGGTGATCTTGGAAGATGGCAAGATACTCTCCTATAGCATATGTGACACCGGCCCGGAAAGTGCCAAGACAGCCCAATTAACTATGGAGAAGGCCATTAACGGGACTGGTCTGTCCCTTAGGGATTTTAGCTATATCGTGGCTACTGGCTATGGGAGGGTTCTGGTGCCCTTTGCCAATACCAATATCTCCGAGATCTCCTGTCACGCCAGAGGGGCTCATTGGTACTTTCCCTCGGTGAGGACCATTCTGGATATGGGGGGACAGGACTGCAAAGCGATCAACTGTGATGGGAACGGGCGGGTTACCAATTTCATCATGAATGATAAGTGCGCCGGAGGTACAGGCAGGTTCCTTGAGGTGATTGCTGATGTATTGCAAGTTCCTCTAGAGGAAATCGGCCCACTGTCCCTGAAGTCCACACAGGACTTCCCTTTCAGCACGGTGTGCGCTGTCTTCGCCAAATCTGAAGCCCTCTCTTTGCTAAAGAAAGGGGTAGCGAAAAGCGATATCTTAGCTGGGCTGCACGATGCCATAGCGGTTCGCTGCTATAACTTACTGAAGAGGGTGTCCATAGAGAAAGATTTCACCATCACCGGAGGGATTCCGAAGAATATCGGGATGGTGGAAAAGATAAAAAAGAAGGTAGGCTTGGAGCCTCTGTTAGCTCCCGATCCTCAGATTATTGGCGCCTTGGGGGCAGCTCTTTTTGCTCAGGAAAGAGCCCAGGCACAAGGGGAGTGAGGTGCGAGCTCATTACGGCTATACTGATGGCACTGGAGACTATTTCATTATCATTGATACCGATAAATGTGATGGCTGTGGAGAGTGTCTAACTGTCTGTCCGGAGAACATCCTGGAGTTAGCTGAAGACGACTATGGGAAGGTGGTAGCCAGGGTCAGAGACGAGGTCAGGATTAAACTGGGGTATTTATGTCCTGGCTTCAACCTCGTTTGTAGTAGAAAGGAAACGAACTGCCACACTGCTTGCAAAAGGGAGGCTATCAGCCATACCTGGTAGATTCAAGAAGTTATATGCTGTTTGGCGATCTTGGCCAGTCTGAGAAGGAGAAAGCATGACCGATACTCTGGAGACTTTGCAGGAGATAAGGGAGATAAACTCCTGCTTCCCCTATACTGCTCCCATTAAGGCTTGGAAGGAGCAGGGGAAAAAGGTCATCGCCTTCCAGTGTGACTATGTGCCCGAGGAGGTCATCTATGCCGCAGGCATACTGCCGATAAGGCTTACTGGTGATTCCGGTGAGCTTGGACTTGAAGAGGCCAACGCCTATATGTATGTGAATACCTGTTCCTTTATCCGAAGTTGTCTTGAGCTGGTATTAAGGAAGCAGTACAGCTTCTTGGATGGCTTTGTTTCCGGTGCCACCTGCGATTGTTCCCGCCGCTTGGCCGACGTCTGGATACACTATGGGTTCACCCCCTTTGTACATATTTTTAGCGTGCCTCGCAAAATAACCCAGTGGGCTTATGGACTTTATGAGGCAGAAGTGCGCGACCTTCAGCACAAGTTAGAGGGGTTCTTCGAGGTGGAGATCACCAATGAGGCGTTGTGGCAGGCGATAGAGGTTTATAACAAACGCAGGGGACTCTTCAAAGAGCTTCATGAGCTGAGGAAGCTGGATGCCCCGCCAATTAGCGGCGCCGAGACTCTTGAGGTACTTAACGCCAGCTCTCGGATGCCCCCCGACCAGTTTAATAAGGTAATGGAGAGATTGGTAGAGGAGGCCAGCAGTAGTAAGCGAGCTGTTGAGGGGAAGTTCAGGCTGCTGGTCAACGGCAGTCCGCTAAACAACCCAGAGTTTGTCAAAGCTATAGAGGATCTGGGGGGGGTGGTGGTGATAGATGAGCTATGTACCGGGATCAGGTACTGGTGGGAGGGTATTGATCCCGACCCTGAGCCTATCAAAGCCATCTGCCGCCGCTACCTGCACAA